>CAJORD010000077.1 GCA_905236605.1 uncultured Synergistales bacterium
CCTAAAATTTCGCTGACTTTGCGCGACAATGCCATGACTTTAAGAACGTCAACGCCCGTTTCGATTCCCATTTCGTCAAGCATGTTGATAACGTCTTCGCTTGAAACATTGCCCGCCGCTCCTGGGACGAAAGGACAACCGCCGAGTCCGCCGAATGAAGCATCAAATTGAGTCATTCCTGCCTGCATAGCCGCGAGAATGTTCGCAACCGCCGCGCCGCGAGTGTTATGGAAGTGAAGCCACCATGTAGCCTGCGGATATTTTTCGCGGACGTGTTTGCAAAGCTCAAAAACCTGATTAGGCACTGCTTGGCCTGAAGCGTCAGAAAGCGAGATTTCATTAATCCCAACTTTCAAATAAGCTTCGATGATTGCGTCAACGTCTTCAACAGGCGTGCGGCCTTCCCACGGTGAAGCAAACGGCATTGAGATTGAGCCAGAGATAGCAATATTATTTTTGTTCGCCATTTCGACACAATCGGCAAATCCTGCAACGCTCTCTTCGGGGGTGCGATTCAAATTTTTAAGATTGTGCATACGGCTTGCGGAGACGTTCAATTTAACTTTCTTGCAGCCGCAGTCAATCGCTCTTTGAACGCCGCGAACATTGGGAATCAAAGCACGAAGCTCAACGCCTTCTGGGACTTCGCCGATCTGCTTAAATAATTCGTCGGTGTCAGCCATCTGCGGAACTTTCTTCGGGTGCATGAACGAGCCGACCTCAATAACAGGATAGCCAGCGTCGATAATGCCGCGAAGAAGCTCTAATTTCTGCTCCGTCGTCGGAATTGTCTTTTCATTCTGAAGACCGTCGCGAAGACCGACTTCACAGATTTTTACTTTCTTTGAATAAAAATTCGGTATGTTCTTCATTATTAATAGATTCCGTTCGCCGCAAAATATTTCTTTGCAATATCAAGGCACTGTTTCGCGTGTCCTGCAACGCCGCGCTCTTTGATTTCCTTCAAATTCGGAAGCTCGATTGAAAGCGGGATTTCGGGCATAGCTTTGACCATGTCGGCAATCTTTACATTGCCTTCGCCGGGATAGAATCTTGCTTCGCGAGCCGTGTAGAGCATAAGATCGTCTTTGATGTTGTCAAGCACTGTGTCGTTGCACTCTGCTCCCGCAGGGGCTGGGCCGTCGCAAAGGTGAATGAAGTTGAAATATTTGCGCGGTGTTCTTGCAAGCTCGGATCCTGTTACGCCTGCGCGGCCTGCGTGAAGAGTATCGACCATTACGAAGACGTTATCGCGGCCAAGGTCATCAACGAGCGTGATGTCTTCCTGAAGGTTACGAACGCCTGCCCACGGTAAGAACTCGATATTGAACTTTAAGCCGAACTCTTTAGCCATGTCTGCAACTTTTCCGGCTGTGTCAGTGTACCAAGCGCGGTCGCGTGTCCAGACGCTTCCGAGGACGTCAGTTGCACCAAGTTTAGCGGCTGCTTCAAACGCGGGTTTGTATTCGTTGATGTCAAGGTCTTTGCGGATTCTTGCAAGCTCGATGTCCATGAGGGGCATGTCGTATTCTTTGAGAGCTTTTTTAATCGCGTCGAAGAGTTCGGGGTCTTTCTGCGGAAGGAACTCAGGCTCGCCTGGTAAGTGCATCGGAATTGTGCGAAGGCTCACGAAGTCATAGCCAGCTTCTTTAGCGATTTTAATTTGATCCATGGGATTTACGCCCGGGATTGTGAGATACGCAAGTGAAAATTTACGTGCCATTATGTTTTACTCCCTTCTAAATTAATAAATAGGAATCAGGAAAATTTTCCCTGACTCCTGATTATTTCTTACTTTTTTTCAGCAGCGGCTTTTTCAGCCAAAATAGTCATCAAAGTTTCGCGCATTACATCAAGCGGAACAGCTTTGCCGCCTGTCCAGAGCTGAATCTGACGGAGCCCCTGATAAAGCGACATGCCGAGGCCGTTAATCGTTGTGCAGCCGACTTCTTTAGCTTCTTTCAAGAAACGAGTTTCGGCCGGGTTGTAAGTAGCGTCGAAGCAAACGTGTTTCGGGTTAAGGAAGCTCTTGTCAACGCAGGTATATTCTTCTTTGCCTTTCATTCCAAGGCCGGAGAGATTCAAAATTACGTCGGTCTCTTCAAGAGCTTTTTTGATTCCTGCTTCGTCAGCGGCTCTTACAGGGACGCAAACGCCGGGATAGAATTTGTTAATCTCTTCGCTGAGGGTCTCGCATTTCTCTGAACGTGAGGAAATGAAAATTTTCTTCGCGCC
>CAJORD010000078.1 GCA_905236605.1 uncultured Synergistales bacterium
CAACGGCTCGGCGTTCGTCGATCAAAAAATTATATTGGACTTCATACTCCGGCCACGTGATTTTTTCATTTTTATAATCGTCCAAAATTCTTTTAGTCGGAGCGTATTCAAGTTTGTGAACATATTCGCAATTTATTAATGAAAGCAAGTAACCTAACTCATCATCGCCGCCATAAGAGAAACGTGACATCTGCGACTTATTACGAAGCCGAATGTCAATTAGAATTTTTACTCCATGATGGCGAAGTGTCTCAAAAAATTTTTTTGCTGATTTTTGTATGAAGCCGATCGTGTAAATAATCACGTGTATCAATCCTTTCCAAAAATTATTATACAGGTGCGCTAAAGGCTGATTAAAATGATAGAATTACGAACAGAAAAAATTTTTTCAGGGAGGAATTTTATAAATGTTCAGGAAAATAGCGCTGCTTATGTTGGTTATTGTGACGCTTGCTCCGATGTCGTGGGCTGATGACCCCGAAGTCGAGCCAGCCGAGTCCGAAGCGGTTGCAGAAGTTCAGGCCGAAGCCCCAGAAGCACAGACGGGAGCCCCGCAGGCACCTGAAGAACCTGTGGACGAGTTAGCAATCAGAGAAAACGCTCTTAACGAAAGAGCCGCCGAGCTTGAAGCCCTCGCTGCATCACTCGCGACCCGCGAAGCGACCTTGACGAAGAGCGAAAAGGATTTTGCCACACGATCCGCCGCTCTCGCAAGCAAAACTCGCGAGGTTTCCGGGACTTCAACAATTTTATTAGGCCGTGAAACTCAAGTGAACGCTCGCGAAAAAGAGATTATGTCGCGTGAAGCAGGCCTTGCCCGTCGCGAAATGACGTTTGCTCAAGAAAGCCAGAAATTTACGGAAGCGTCAACGGCACTCGCGGCACGTGAAGCCGATTTAGCAAAGCGCGAAGCTGACCTTGCAACCCGTGAGAGCGAACTCAACGCGAAAATCAGTGCGAAGGAAGAGGCCGACAAAATTTCAGAGCGCGAAGCCGATTTAGTGAAACGTGAAGCAGCTTTAACCGAACGCGAAAACACTCAGAATCGACTTGCGGAACTTGAAAAAGAGTTAAACGCGAAGGCCGAAGAGTTAAAAGGACGTGAAGACGCTGTCGCAGAACGTGAAGGCGCTGTAGCCACGCAACAAAAGAACATGGCTGAAGCCGTTAAAGAGCTAAACGAACAGACCGCCGCGACGTCAAAAAGAGATTCTGAGCTCGCAGCACAGGCTGCCGAACTTGAGGCCAAGAGCAAAAAACTTGCCGATGACACTTCGTCGCTTACTAATCGTGAAGCTGCGTTTGTAAATCGTGAGAAAGAAGCCGATTTGAAGGCCGCGGAAGTCGCTGAACTCGAAAGTCTCATCAAAGAGCTGCCGGCGTTTGACCCCAATAATTCGACGGAAGCCGCGATGATTCTTACTTATAAACTTCCGGTGCAGACAAGGCGCGATTTAATCACGATGCAGAGAACGGCTTATCAAAAATACAGCTCCAACAGGTTCACACAAGCTCTTGAAGATTACACTAGTGCATTTGAAGCCGCTCCACAAGCAAATTATCTCGCAGCATATTGGGCAGGACTTTCAGCCGAACGACTTCGCAACCGACGCGACGACGCTTTAGCATGGGCGAACAGAGCTCTTGAGATAAATCCAGACTACAAGCCCGCGCAGGAATTAAAACGCAGACTTGAGGGACGTAACACACAACGAAGACGCACGAAATAATAATTAGGAGTTAAGAAGTAGGAGTTAGGAGTTAAAAATTTCATTCCTCACTCCTTATTCCTACTTGCTTTTATAAAAGGAGAGTTTTTTTCAGTTTGGAAGATTTATATGAGATTTTAGGAGTTCCACGAGACGCCACGCAAGCTGACATCAAGAAAGCTTATCGACAACTTGTAAAACAATATCACCCTGACGCACACCCCGGCGACAAGGACGTTGAAGAAAAGTTTAAAAAGATTAATGCGGCTTATTCAGTTCTCAACGACCCTGAGAAGCGCGCACGCTATGACCAATTTGGTACAACTAATCCAAATTCTGATCCATTTGGCGGCATGGGGGGAATGGATTTAGGCGATTTATTTGGTGATATTTTCTCGCAGGCTTTCGGAGGCGGCTTCGGTGGTTTCAGCGGCTCACGACGTCAATCTAATTCAAATGCACCAAGACGCGGCGACGATATAGAGATGATTGTAAATGTAACGTTGCTCGAAGCTATGAAAGGCGTTACGCGAGAAATCAACGTTATGAAGTGGGAGAACTGTCAGCACTGCAATGGCACGGGAGCTAAGCCGGGTACGAAACCCGAAACCTGTCCAAAATGCCATGGAAGCGGACAAGTTAGACAATCACAGCAGAGTCTTTTTGGTCAGTTTGTGAGTATTACAACGTGTCCAGATTGCCACGGAACAGGAAAATTCATAAAAGAAAAGTGCGATGAATGCAGCGGTCGTGGGAAAACTCGCAAAAAACACAAGTTGGAAGTAAAAATTCCGGCTGGTGTAGAACGTAATATGCGGCTAAGAATCCCAGATGCAGGCGAGGACGGAATAAACGGCGGTCCGGCAGGAGATTTACATTTAATAATCGACGTTGGATTAGATTCAAATTTTGAACGCAGCGGCGCGGATTTGCATACAAGTTTGATTTTGACATATCCGCAAGCTGTATTAGGTACAGAAGCTGAAATTGTAAATTTAGATGGAACGAAAGAAAAAATTTCTGTGCCCGCTGGAACCTCTCACGGACAGGTTTTGAAGATAAAAGGCAAGGGAATGCCAAAAGTAAACTCAAAATCCACTGGCGATTTATATGCACATGTTTTTATTGAAATTCCAACGAAGCTGACGGACAAACAGCGCGAATTGATAAAAGCACTTGCTGACGAGATGAAAGCACCTGTGAGCGAGAACAAAACCGGCTTCAAAGATTGGTTAAAAGACAAATTATTTAATTAAAGTTGTAAATTAGAAAGGAGAAATTTATAATGGTAATTGATATTAGCGACCTTGGATCAATAATTTCAAGCCTAGGAAGCATTGCGGTAGCTATATTCTTTTTATTAATCGTTCTTTCGACTGCAATTAAAATTGTACCGGAATATAGACGCATTGTATTATTCAGGCTTGGACGTTTGGTTGGAAGCAGAGGCCCAGGGATTGTTTTCATAATGCCTTTCATTGACCGAGCTGTAACGGTTGATTTAAGAATTTTGACTCTTGATGTACCAGTACAAGAAGTAATTACAAAAGACAACGTTGCAATTAAAGTCAACGCTGTTGTATATTTCAGAGTGCTTGAGCCGTCTAAATCCGTGGTCGAAGTTGAAAATTACATCGTTGCAACTAGCCAATTAGCACAAACTACACTGCGTTCAGTCGTTGGATCAGTGGAATTAGATGAGGTGCTTTCATCACGCGAAAAAATCAATCAAGAACTGCAAAAAATCATTGATGATAGAACAGACCCGTGGGGAATCAAAGTCAGCGCGGTTGAAGTCAAAGAGTTAGAATTGCCCGAAGGTATGAAACGCGCAATGGCTCGCCAAGCTGAAGCAGAGCGTGAACGACGTGCAAAAATCATTGCAGCAGAAGGCGAATTACAAGCAGCTGAAAAATTATCAGAAGCGGCTCGAAAAATGGAAACTTCGCCGATTACCTTACAACTTCGCTATTTGCAAACTATTCGCGAAATATCCGGCGAACGTAATACTACAACTTTCTTCCCAATTCCGGTGGATTTGTTAAAGCCATTCATGGATAAACTTACAGGCAAGGAGATATAAGCATGAAATATAGAACTGCCAAAGAATTGCGGGACATGTTCATAAAATTTTGGTAGGAAAAAGGCGCAAAGCATCTCCCAAGTTTTTCACTTGTCCCTGAAGATCCTTCTTTATTATTTACGATTGCAGGAATGGTGCCGCTTAAGCCTTATTATCTCGGCATCAAAGAACCTGAATATCCAAGAGTTGTAACTAGTCAAAAGTGTGTTCGCACAAACGATATAGAAAATGTCGGTAGGACAGCTCGTCATCATACTTTTTTTGAAATGCTCGGAAATTTTTCGTGGGGAAGTTATTTCAAGCACGAAGCGATAACTTGGGCATGGGAATTTTTAACAGAGCGCGTAGGGCTTGATCCTGAAAGACTTTACGCGACAATCTATCTTGATGATGACGAAGCGTACAACGTTTGGCACAATGAAGTTGGATTACCTGAAAATAAAATTTTCAGATTTGGGCAAGATGATAATTATTGGTTTATGGGTGATACAGGCCCATGCGGTCCTTGTTCAGAGATTTACTACGACAGAGGAGAAAAATACTCTTGCGGCAAACCGACGTGCGGTGTTGGGTGTGATTGCGATCGTTATATGGAAATCTGGAACTTAGTGTTCACGCAGTTTGATAGACAAAAGGACGGTTCATTGCCATTATTACCACATAAGAACATTGATACAGGTATGGGGCTTGAAAGGCTTGCTTCTGTAGTCCAAGACGTTGACACAGATTACGAAACGGATTTATTCACACCATTAATCGAATATACTTGCAAACGCGCTGGAATTAAGTATGGTGAAAATGCAAAAAATGACATGGCTGTACGTGTCATTGCCGACCATGTTAGAAGCGTTGCTTTCATGCTTGCCGACGGTGTTTTGCCTTCAAACGATGGCCCCGGTTATGTGCTTAGACGTTTGTTAAGACGCGCTGTGCGTTTTGGTAAATTACTAAACTTTGATGGATTATTTGTATGTGAGTACTTGCCAATCTTAATTGACATAATGGGCGATCCCTACAGGGAATTAATCACACAGCGGCCTGTTATCGAACAAATTATTAATCTTGAAGAAGAAAAATTTAATAAAACGCTTAAACAAGGAACAGAGCTGTTTGAATCCGAAATAGCCGCGTTAAAATCCAAAGGTCTTAAAGAAATTCCCGGCGACGTGATTTTTACATTGTATGATACTTATGGATTTCCGCCGGAATTAACTCGCGAAATGGCTGGCGAACAAGATTTTTCGCTTGATGAAGACGGCTTCAAAATTGCAATGAATCAGCAAAGAGAGCGCGCAAGAGCTTCCAGTAAACAAAAGAAAAGCGCGTTAGCTGGCGATGTTTACACCGAACTTGAAAATGATTATGGCTCAACAGTTTTCACTGGTTACGAAAAAGCTACGGACTCTGGAAAAATTTTAGCTCTTCTTACGCCGGAAGGCCGTGTTGACAGCATTAAAGGCTCAAGCGAATTTGAAATTATTCTCGATACAACTCCATTTTACGCTGAACGAGGTGGCGAAGTTGGTGATATTGGAGAAATGAAAATCAACGGCTTGACGCTTAAAATCTTAAACACAGTTCCTCACGGGAAAATCATCGCTCATACAGCCAAACTTGAATCCGAAGGCGTTATAAACGTCGGTGATGAAGTCGTGTGTTTTGTAAATAATGAACGTCGCAGCGCGATTAGACGCAATCATACAGCTACTCACTTACTTCATGAAGCATTGGGGCGAGTGCTTGGACGCCATGTAAGACAAGCCGGTTCATTGGTTACAAGTGAGTTTTTGAGATTCGATTTCACACATCATTCACCGATGACTGATTCAGAAATTGCAGACGCTGAGCGAATTATCAATCAAGAAATTTTGAATAACGTTGCATTGGATATTTCTGAACATACAAAAGACGAGGCACAAGCTCTTGGCGCAAAAGCTCTATTTGACGAGAAATATGGCGATGTTGTACGCGTTGTAAACGTCCCAGATTTTTCAATGGAACTTTGCGGCGGTTTGCATGTTTCACGAACCGGCGATATAGGCGCATTCAAGATTTTACGTGAAGAGAGCATTGGCTCAGGTACACGCAGAATTTTAGCAACAACGGGCATGAATGTTTTAGTAATGATGCAAAAATTATTTGCGCTCAGAAATTCTCTTACAGCGCTGCTAATGACCGATGAAGACGGGCTCAAAGATAAAGCGGCTGCGTTAGTCGAAGATTTGAAAGTCTTGAAAAACCAAATACAAGCTGCAAAATTAAAAGAGCTTTTGGAAAACTCCGAGCGCTTCCTTGAACGTGAAGAGCTTGACGGTGTCCTCCTTCAGACTGGAAGATTCCCAGATATTCAAGCCAACATGTTGCGCGATATTGGCGATAAAGCACGCGCAAGACCAGAGCCTAATGTTGTAATTCTTGCGTCGTTAAGCACTGATGATAACTCATGCCAGCTTGTTGTAATGGCCGATGACAACGCCGTTAATATGGGGATTAATGCGGGAATTTTGGTAAAAGAAGCCTGCGCTATTCTTGGCGGTAAAGGTGGCGGACGGAAAAATCTTGCTCAAGGCGGCGGTCGTGATGGTGCAAGACTTGAAGAAGCCTTAAAAAAAATTCATGAGCTTGTAAAAACACAAATATCAAAATAGTAAGGAGTATTTTTGTGAACGTTATATTAATGGATACTGTTTCAGACTAGGAGGTCTGGAGCAGGTAAAACTCTCTCTGTACCTCCAAAAGAATACAAAATTAACTTAGGAGGTTGTAAAATTGAACAGAGAAAATAAAAGGAAGCTGTTTGATAAAGGCTATTACAAAACTCACGCCTGCAATGACGGCTTCACATGCAAAGTTTGCGGTTGGAAAGTTAATCCTCCGCTCTATGGTGAGCGACATAGAAACCATTGCAATAACTGTCTTGCTAGTCTTCATCTTGATAACGAGCCGGGCGACAGAGAAGCAAACTGCGGAGGAATTATGGAACCTATAGGAATATGGGTAAAAAAGAATGGCGAGTGGGCAATTATTCATCGTTGCAAAACGTGTGGACATCTAAGTTCCAATCATATTGCACCCGATGATAATCCAATTAAACTAATGTCCATTGCCATGCACCCTATAGCTTGTCCGCCATTTCCAGTTGAACGTATTGAGGAAATGATGGACGCTATGAACGAGGTTTAACAGTGTGTTTTCCCGTCTTAGCGGGCGGGAAAATGTTTCTCAAAAAGGAGTGTTAAAGTGTCAGAACTAAGAATTAACCAAACGACAATCGAACAGCTTTTAGGCGATCGAAATGCTGATTTTCTTATACCTGATTATCAAAGGCCTTACGCTTGGGGAGAGAAAGAATGTCAAATTTTGTGGGATGATCTTTTTACTTTTGCCTTTCCTGATGGCGATAGCAACAAGTTTGACGCTAAAAAGGAAACGTATTTTCTTGGTCCCATTGTTACAATTTCGCAAGAAGATAAACCGCGAGAAATTATTGATGGTCAACAGAGAATGACGACTTTAATGTTGTTGCTTAGAGCATTTTATACAAAATACACCCCAATGCACGATACAGAAATTACAAGGCTTATCTATGATATAGAGCTTTGTATATGGAAAACAGACGAATTCAAAAATGTTGATATAAATTCTTGCAAACTCGATACTGAAGTAGCGACGGACGAGGCAAAACAGGAATTTAAGGACATTTTAAGAACTGGCGTAATTTCAGACAAACAGCAAAGTAATTATGCCAATAATTATAGATTTTTCTTAAAGAAAATCGAAGCATTTATCAGTGTTTATCCGCTCAATGTTGTACTCTTCCCTAGAAGGATTATGCAAAATTGTATTTTATTACCAATTGAAGCTAATTCTCAAGATATGGCAATGAGAATTTTCTCAACACTCAACGACAGAGGTAAACCCCTTGCAGATGCTGATATTTTCAAAGCACAACTCTATAAATACTACGATGCAAATGGCACAAAAGATAATTTTATTAAAAGTTGGAAAGAACTTGAAGAATTGTGCGCAGAGATATATCACCCTATTATAGGCACACCAATGGACGAGGCATTCACGCGCTATATGTATTACGAACGTGCGAAACAGGGTAATAAAAATTCAACAATTGAATCATTACGAAAATTTTATGAAAAAGATTCGTATGCTCTGCTCAAAAAAGATGAAACTTTTGCAAACATCTTTGACCTTGCAAAATTCTGGAAATCTGTAGCAATACAAGATAAGCAGAGATTTTCGGAGCCAATTCTCAAACGTCTTTTCGTTTTGAATTACGCCCCTAACGGAATGTGGATTTATATAACGTCGGTGTTTTATATTGTAAATCGCGATGAAAACGGAATTCTTGATGATGAAAAATTCTTTGACTTTCTGAATAAAATTACAGCTTTCATTTTTGCATATTCGTTTACTAACCCCGGTGTCAATGCTTTAAGAACACCGATATATGCTGCAATGATAGATATTGTCAAGGGCGAAAAACTTGATTTTCAAGCATACAAATTTGACATTCAGCAACTTACAAACGCCATTAATAATTATGTGTTTGGAAATATGCGCCCAATTACAAAGTCAATGCTTGCATGGTGGGCTTTCAACGATGAAGAACAAAAATTGCTTGATTTAAGCAAATCTTTTCAAATTGAGCACATATATGCAAAAAAACGTTACGAAATCGAAAACGGTCTTTCAAACGCTCGTAACATTGAATTACTTGGTAATAAAGTACTTTTAGAAGATGGTATTAATATTCGCGCTGCTGATTATCGCTTCATTGATAAAATCAAGTATTATAAAGGCTTTACAAATACACGCGGTCAGTTAATAGGCAAAACGTCTATAAATGAACTTCTTAATATGGCAAACTCGCTTACTGACTTCACTGAGAGCGAAATAGTTCAACGCAACGCCTTAATAATACAAAAATTCATTGATTATCTAAAGAAAAATGACCTCATTAAATAATGGCCGTGTGTTGGCTCTCGATATAGGCACCGTCAGAATTGGCGCGGCGATCTCTGACCCTAATAGAATAATTGCGCAGGGCTTAGGAGTATGGAACGCTGAAACTTGGCTTAATGATTTAGATGACTGTATAAAAAAATTCGATCCGTCATTGATCGTCGTGGGATTGCCATTGCGAACTGACGGGAAAAATAGTGCAACGACTGAAAAAATTTTGAACATCTTTGAAGAACTTAAAACTAAATATCCGCAAAAAAATTTTGTAACTCATGACGAAAGATTTACAACAGTCATTGCTCAAAGAACTTTGTTGGAGGCTGATATTTCAAGAAAAAAACGTAAAAAATCTGTTGATAAAATTGCAGCAGTTTTAATTTTACAAAATTATTTGGAGGGATTACACAATCATGACCAACTTTAATGGCCTGTCTCAAAGTCAGGTAGAAGAAAGCCGTTCTAAATACGGCACTAACGCGCTCACGGAACTTCCACGCGAGAAACTAATCCAAAAATTTCTCAACAATCTAAGCGACCC
>CAJORD010000079.1 GCA_905236605.1 uncultured Synergistales bacterium
TAGTGTTTATCAGTCTTTATCTTAGGTGTATGTTCAAAATAAATAACCTACACCAACCTACACCCTAACATACACCGCAAGAAGCAGGAAGATGAAAAATTAGAATCCATAGCAGTCATATCGAAAGTAGTGAAGTAAAATCACATAAGCTACTACCGCTCCCACCCTTTTTTATAGTTACGCCTAAAATTATATGAACAGACAGAAAAAATATATATAAGCAACTACAGCCCTTTACTAGAAAAAGGCATGATGAATAATTACTTCAATGTGAAGTTCTAATTTTATGCTCTGAATATAAACTTTTTAAATTTAACTAACTTTTGCTAACCATTCATTAACTTTTTCTATTTCTTTAAATAAATTACGTAATTCCAATCTGTCTATTAAGTTTTGTTGTTCCTTCTTAGACAGCTTCATGATTTTTTCTCGCGTTGTCTCTTCTAATGATGTATTAGCGAATACAAAATCTAATAGAATATGTCCGACTTTGTCGTCTTCAAAATTTTCTGGCGTATCGATTAAATCAGCGTCAGAGATTTTTAAATTAGCTTCCATATTTAGCAATGGTGGTAAAAGATATACAACACCTTGTTTACGCCGTTTTACGTCAATTTTCTTTTCATACTTAGCAATTTTAGCTAATGCCTTGCCAATATGTTCAGGACGTAATCCTGTGATTCTTGTCTTGACTAGAAATTGACTAGGAGTCATGTACTGCCATTTGCTTAAGTCTGCGTTCCAGTCAAGATACTCTAAGACTTCAGTTTCTCCCTTCAAAGGTTCAGCAGCCGTGCGGTTTTCTTGTTCCATGAAAGCGCGTTCATCGTCTGCTAATCTGTATCCGTCATTGTTCTGCAAAAATAAGTTGTACACCTGTACCCACATTTGAATATACCAGTCTTCAGGTAACGCCCGCATTTTTGCGCTATCTATGCGACTTATTCTAATAGTTGCCCACCTACGTGTTCCGCCTGTTGTGTCCTTTAGAAATTCTGCTGGATTAACTGTAGCAGCGAAGACTGTACGGCGTGGACGTTCTTCGTAATTTTCCCCGTAAGGTACCCTGTAAGTAGCTATATTTGCAGTGATGAAGGATTTTAACTGGGCTTGTTCATGCTTAAATGTTGCGTCAGCTTCTCCTATTTCGCAAATCCAATGTGTTAAAGCACTGATAATACTATCTTTATCACGCGTATCAATATCAGCACCGCCTAAGAACCATTCAGGCCGCATAGCAATATTCCTGAAAAATTCGGTTTTTCCAACCCCCTGTGCTCCCTGTAGAACCAGCACAAAATCACAGCCGCGTAACCCGTCATCGTTCAGTGCCATTGCAACAGCTTGAATAAGCCATTTTTTAACAAGACGGCAATACATAGCGTTATCACTAATGCCCATAATTTTATAAATCTCCGAAATCCTGTCATATCCGTCCCATTCTTGAGACTTGAACATATCTTCAATTGGGTTATATGCCTGAATATTGGCTATTGTATTAATAAATCCCTTTAGCATGGGCAAACTGACGGAGTAATTCATATCCTGTAAATAAGGCATAAGAATACCGATTAATGCTCCTGTAGCTACACGTCTTTGCTCTTTTGCAGATAGCTTGTGAAAGTTTTCAGATACGTACGCGTTATTTTGCGGTATGCCTTCAACTTCTAACTTCTGAGTTATTTTGTTCAGCCGAGCAGAGATGCCTAAATCTTTTAAGGCTTTTTCAACAACGCGGATATTTAATGGTCGTTTTACTATTTTTCCTAAGAAACCTGAAAATGATGTGTGTACTTCTTTACTACCATTTTCCTTATTCCATACGCTAGAAATTGCCGTGTCATTCTCGTCTACAATCTCGGTTGCGCGTTTTTCATATTCGGCGCGATTGTCCTTGCATTCACGAGCTAGAAACGCTAATCTCACTATGTAGTAAGCCTTTGCATTATCCCAAAGTGCATTTATAGCTTCAATTCCGAGACTATCAATATATTTGCTTGTCTCCTTCAGGAATTTTTCACGGGCTGTTTGTTCTGTTTTATATTTGAGTAAAAGTTTTATAGCGATTCTGTTTATCTCGCTTTTTGCGTTCTTATCGCCGAAAATGGTATTGGCTACAGTCTTGATTTTTTCTGCGTTGTAGCCGTCTGATTTAGCTTGCGAAATAAATTGCTCTTTGTTGCCTAACCTGATTGCTAAA
>CAJORD010000080.1 GCA_905236605.1 uncultured Synergistales bacterium
GGGTGAAGATGTTCGTAGCTCTTTCGATTGTAAGTTTCTTGGAACAAAATATAAGTTCCGATTCCGGCTTCTTTGAGTTTTTTGTAATTTTCGACGGTCGTTGCGGCTATGTTGACGTTGACGCGGCGAATATCTCCGTTCTTGTGATGGACGCTGTAAATCGTTTTGATACTTTCTAAAATATATTCGATCGGATTGTTCACGGGGTCTTCGCCGGCTTCGATAGCTAAGCGTTTGTGGCCCATGTCCTGCAACGCGATGACTTCGGCGCGAATTTCTTCCTGCGTTAATTTTTTTCGCGGAATAGTTTTGTTCTTTGTGTGGTACGGACAATATAAGCAGCCGTTTATGCAATAATTCGAGAGATACAGCGGCGCGAATAATACAATCCTGTTGCCATAGAACGCAAGTTTAATTTCTTCAGCGACTTTGTAAATTTTTTCGATTAGTGCGGGGTCTTCGCACGCGAGCAACACAGACGCTTCACGATGAGTAAGGCCTGAACAAGTGCAGCCGTGTTCGTTAAATTTGGGTCGCGCTTTTTCGAGAAGTGAATTAATTAAAGCGACGTCATTTTTGTGGGCTTCTGCGTAAATCAGAGTGTCAAGGATTTCTTCGTGATTAATAAAATCGTCAGCATGTGGTGAAGCTGGATTATACATAATAATTTTACCCTCCGTTCTTGTGAGTCAGAAAATTAAAATAAAGTTTCTTTCTCGTCAGAAAAATTTTTAGAATTATAGCACGCGCATAATTATTTCATTGTCTTGCTGCTGAGATTGAGTTCATAAATATACTTATCCGAATAATACGGCTCGTCGTGATCTTCAGGTAGCAATCTATTTTGAGGCCTTGAAATCCAATCTCGAACGCTGCCGCGATAATTCTTTATTCGTGATGGCGAAAAATTAAATCGACGCACCAAATTATCCGCGAACCGCGTAGATAGTCCTCCGGTGTTGCAATATAAAATTATCGTTTTGTCTTTCGTTACGCCGACTTTTGCAAGAGCAGCCGACGCGGCCGCGACATTAAGATCTGCAAGCGGGAAATTAATTGCGCTTGGGATATGGCCGCCGGGAACTCCCTCAAATGGCGGGACTTTCAGATGTGAGAACGGTGCGCGGCCTTCATAAATGTCTTCTTCGCGAACGTCAAGCAAAACGAAACCGGGTTCATCTTTGTGAGACATTACGTAAATCATATCGACATCTTGAACATGAGGCTCAAAGTGCGAATAGAGCATAGTAACAGCAAAGACCAAAGAAAAAACTACGGGCGCAACAATGTCTAGCGGAGGATATTTTTTTAACTTTAACTGAATGTCCATGAACTTCAGCGTCCTTTTTCAATTTTTATTTTGTGAATTGTGTTAATTATACACTTGCAAAAAATAAAATTATGCTATAATTCCGACGGTTTTATTATTTTATTTTAATTTTTTATTATTACGCTTTAAGAGGTCGTTAGGATTTAATGAATCGGCAGCCAGTGGTTGCTTTAATCGGAGCTACCGCCGTCGGAAAAACGGCATTAAGTATCTCAATCGCAGAAAAATTAAAAGCTGAAATTATTTCGGTGGACTCGCGCCAGGTTTATAGATACATGGACATTGGGACCGATAAAATTTCGCTCTCTTTTCGACGTGAAATTCCTCACCACATGATCGACATAGCAGACCCAGACGAGAAATTTACTGTCTCTGATTTCGCTGAGAAAACTTCGCAGACCGTTCGACGAATCATCGAACGCGATAAAATTCCTTTGTTTGTGGGCGGCACTCCGTTTTATTACAACGCGCTTTTTCATGCGTCATTAAATTCGGAGCTTCCTTCAGACGAAAATGTCCGCGAAAAATATGAAACTCTCGCGAATTCTCAAGGGGCAGAACTTCTTCATATGCGGCTTGAACAAGTCGATCCTGTTTCAGCCGAACGACTTCACAAAAACGACGTCAAACGAGTTACCCGTGCGCTTGAAATTTTTGACCTCACGGGCAAAGCAGCTTCGGAAATTTTCAAGACCGGCGAAAAACGCGATTATGGCTTCGACATTTTATATATTGGCTTATCGCGTCCGCGTGAAGAATTATTTTCGCGAATTGCAATTAGACTCGACGAAGAATTTTCATCAGGTTTCCCCGAAGAAGTCGAATGGCTTTTGAAAAACGGCTTCGACGATAGATTTAATCCGCTTAAAGGGCTGGGCTATCGTGAGCTTATCGAATATCATCGCGGGAAATTAAAACTTAATGAAGCTCTCGAGGCGTCTATCTCACGAACAAAAGCATTTTGTCGGCGTCAACAAACTTGGTTCAAAAAATTTTCTCCGGCGGTGTGGTTTGACGTTTCAGAATCGAATCACGAGACCGAAATTTTGAATCTCATTCAGCGACATTTGAACGGCGAGGACGTTTCACAATGAAAATTATTATGGCTGAACACGCCGGCTTCTGTTTCGGAGTTAAACGAGCCGTTGACGCAATCGAGAACGCTCTCAAAAATTCAAAAGAAGTCTGGACTATAGGACTTCCGATTCATAACCCGCAAGAAGTCGCGAGGCTTGAAAATTTAGGTTTGAGAGTTGCGAACGATGAAAGCGAAATCCCGACGGGCGCAGAAGTTTTAATTCGTGCACATGGCGAGCCGTTAGACGTAATCGAAAGACTTCAGGCACGTGATGTCAAAGTTCAAGATATGACGTGTCCGTTTGTGAAGAAAGCTCAAGAACTTGCGGCCCAAATGAGCAAAGAAGATTATCACGTTGTTTTATTGGGCGACAAGAATCACCCGGAAATTAAAGGCATCTTGGGACACGTCGCTAATAATTCAAATGCCGAAGTCGTAGCTAACGAAGACGAAGCCGAAAAAATTTCTCGTCATTCAAAAATCGCTTTAATCTCACAAACGACGCAACGCGAAGAACGGTTAGCGAACGTCGCCGGGATTCTCACGCGAAAATCTTCACAGCTTCACGTCTGTAACACAATTTGCAAAGCTACAGGCGAACGTCAAGACGCTGTTCGCGAACTTGTTACGGCTCACGACGTTGACGGCGTTGTCTTAATTGGCGGCCGTGCGAGTGCAAACACTGGCAAATTACGCGACATCATTAAGGCTCATAATATTGAAGTCCTTTGGATAGAGGACGAAAACGAAATTGAATCAAATTTAGATTGGTTCAAAAATAAAAACACGATTGGTATAGCCGCTGGAGCAAGTACTCCGGCATGGCTTATCGATAAAATAAAACAGCAAGTAGGAGTTAGGAGTTAGGGGTTAGGAAGTATGATGAAAACAATAAGAAACTTCCTACTTCTTACTTTCTATTTCCTAACTAAAATTCAGGGGGTATCCATCAATAATGGATCAGCAGGAAGTATTTGAACAGCAGCAAGAAGCAACACAGGCAGCAGCGCAAGATTCACAGCCCGTTCAGACCGAACAGGCACAGGCAACGGAACGAGAGCCCGAAACGATGCAGGAAGCTCTTGATAAGTACGGCGACAACGTACATTTACGCCGCGGCGAAATCAAGACCGGCACTGTCATCAGCAAGAGCGAAAACGGTTTCCTCGTTGACATCGGTTTCAAGTGCGAAGGCGTTCTGCCCATGAAGGAATACACGAATCATTCACTCGTTGAAACAGAACCGGAACCCAAACCCGGCGATCAGATTGAAGTCGAAGTCGTCAGCGTTCGCGACGGTGAAGAAGCGCAGTTGCTGCTTAGCCGCTGGAGGCATGAATTTGAAAAGCGTTGGGACAAACTCGAAGCCGCTATCGCTCAAGACCAAGTTGTAACCGTCAAGGGACTTAGCAGAGTTAAAGGCGGACTTATGGTTGAGTTCTGCGGGCTTGAGGGTTTTATACCGATTTCCCACTTGACGATGGCCGGCAAAGGCGCAAATCCTTCAAACTTCGTTGGCCAAAATATCAAAGTCAAAGTTCTTGACCACGATAAACGCAAACATCGTTTAGTTTTCTCACGTCGTGAGCTCCTCGAAGCGGCAGAGAATGAACGCAAAGCGAAATTTTACGAGCGCGTTCATGAGGGCGACGTCCTTGAAGGCGAAGTCAGCAGCTTAACCGATTTTGGCGTTTTCGTGAACCTTGGTGAGATGGACGGACTTGTTCACTTGACCGAAATCACTTGGAAACGAAATTTCAAAATCCGCGACATGTTCAAGAAGGGCGACAAAGTTACGGTCAAAGTAACCGCCATCGACAAAGAGAAAGACAGAATCTCTTTGAGCATTAAGCAAGTAGCCGGCGATCCTTGGGACACAGTCAGCGAACGAATCCATAAAGGCGACGTTTTCAAAGGCACAGTAACGAACTTAACAGAGTTCGGCGCGTTCGTTGAGCTTGAGCCGGGTATCGAAGGTCTTGTTCACGTTGGCGACATCAGCTGGGCAAGAATCAAGAAGCCGCGCGACGTTCTCAAGAAAGGCCAAGAGCTTGACGTTCTCGTCCTTGACATTGACCTCGAAAAGAAACGAATCAGCCTCGGCAGCAAACAACTTCATGACCCGTGGAGCGACGCTGACAAGCGTTATCTGCCCGGACAGGACATTAAAGTCAAAGTCGTAAGGCTCGCTGACTTCGGAGCATTCGTCGAAGTTGAAGAAGGCGTGGAAGCGCTTATTCATATCTCGCAGCTTAGCCGCAAGCGCGTTGACAAGCCTGCCGACGTTCTCAAAGAGGGCGACGAAATCACAACACGCGTTCTTGAAGTCAATCCCGAGCAGCGCAGAATGAGACTTTCTCTCGCAGCCCTTGAGCCTGAACCAGAGCCGGAGCCGGTTGTCGTTCCAGAAGAGAAAGAGCAGCGTAAGCCCGAGCAGAAGCCGGAACGTTCAGAGCGTGGCGAACGTCAGGAACGTCGCGAGCGCAAAGGCAAATCCCGCGCAAGAACGATTAAAGAGTCCGGCGGCTATGAAGATGACGGAGAAGTACTTGAGTACAATCCTTTCGCCGAAGCCTTCAAAGACGCAGACTGGAACAATTAATTAAGAATTAAGATTGAGGAGTTAGGAATTAAAAGCCTGATTCCTCATTTTTTTTATAAATTTTTCAAAGGAGATTTTGAATTATGGAATTTTTTGATGTCGTTAAAGAAAGATTTTCCTGCCGCAAATTTTCCGCCCAACCCGTCGAAGATGAAAAACTCGAAAAAATTTTAGAAGCCGCGCGCCTCGCACCAACCGCTAAAAACGCA
>CAJORD010000081.1 GCA_905236605.1 uncultured Synergistales bacterium
AGTATCATGCGGACGGCCTGAGAATAGACGCAGTAGCCTCTATGCTGTATCTTGATTACTCGCGTAAGCAAGGCCAGTGGGTGCCTAATATCTACGGTGGGCGTGAAAATCTTGAAGCGATCTCGCTGCTGCGGGACTTAAACTCGGAGCTTTACGGACGTTTCGGAACGATTCAGACAATCGCCGAAGAAAGCACAGACTGGCCGATGGTTACGCGCCCGGTGTTTCTTGGTGGCCTTGGCTTCGGAATGAAATGGAACATGGGCTGGATGCACGACACTTTAGAGTACATGAGCCTCGAGCCGATTTATCGAAGCTGGCATCAAAATCAATTAACGTTCAGTATCTGGTACGCGTTCAGTGAAAATTTCATGTTGCCGCTGTCGCATGATGAAGTCGTTCACGGCAAAGGCTCTTTGATTAATAAGATGTCGGGCGACTGGTGGCAGAAACGCGCGAACTTGCGTTTGCTTTATGGCTACATGTGGGCGCACCCGGGCAAGAAATTATTATTTATGGGGAGCGAGTTTGCACAGGGCCTCGAATGGAATCATGATAGCGCTTGCGAGTGGCATTTGCTCCAGAAAGACGACTTCAAAGGGATTCAAAATTGGGTCCGCGATCTGAATCACGCCTTGAAAGAATACAAGCCGCTTCACGAACTCGATTTTTCAAACGAGGGCTTCAGGTGGGTCGATTGTTCGGACTGGCACGACAGCGTCATCGTATGGTTACGCAAGGGCAAGAGCGACGAAGAGTATATCCTTTGCGCAGCGAACTTTACGCCTGTTCCGAGATTCGGTTATCGAATCGGAGTGCCGCGTATGGGATTCTGGAAAGAAATTTTGAACAGCGACTCGACGCAATACGGCGGAAGTGGAATCGGTAACTGTGGCGGAATGGAAACAGAAAATGTCGAATGTCATAATATGCCGTGCTCGTTAGTCTTGAGCCTGCCGCCGCTTGGAATCGTAATGTTCCATTACAACACGAAAAACGAAATTTAATTTGAAATTTTGGGAGTGAGGAGTTAAGAGCCTTGCTCCTGTTTTTTTATTTTTAAAATGTAACTTCGCCATCATGAGCAAGCAATGAAGCAGAAGTAATGCCTTTGAGCTTCATTATTTCTTTCAATAATTCGCCGCCTTTATCAGTTCTTAATTCAATCGTTAAGTCAAGAGATGAAGCTGTCATGTTGCGCGATTTTATATTTGAATGCTTCGCAAAATTTTTCACGACCGACATCACTTTATCTTCGATCGCCAATGTGGCTCCCGCTTCAAAATCGCTTGAGTTAATCACGAGAATCATTGGAGCTTTTGCCACGGGGATTCGTTCAAGAATAAAAATACCGGCCGTCAACGTCAAAGAAAGAATTACAGCTATCTCAGCAAGACCGGCGCCGCAAATAATCCCGATGCTGATTGACCAAAATAAAAACATTAAGTCCATTGGGTCTTTAACCGCCGTTCTGAATCTCACGATTGACAAAGCGCCGACCATTCCTAACGAAATTACAACGCTCGATTGAACGGTCAAAATCACCGCCGCCGTTATCACAGACACGCCCGCGATTGCAATGTTGAAAGTTCGCGAATAAAAAGTTTTCCGCGTTACGACTCGATACACGAGAAAGATATAAAGCGCAAGGACAGCCGTTATAGCCATTGTCGTTATAGCTGCGAGAGGGCCGATTTCAGTGCTTGCCCAGCCCTGCAAAAACGATTTTTTGAAAATGTCCGCAAAGTGCATAATTAAAAATCCTCCTATAAAAAATATTTCCTGCAAAGATAAAATTTTGAAAAGGCCGTCTGTCGCAAATTCTCAAGCTGCAAACTTCGATATATGACGTCAGGCAAAAATTCATCAAATTTAACTTCAAGCAAATTCATTCCCGTCGGCAAAATCGGACGCTTCGGAATATCACGCTCAAAGAAATTTTTGAAAGCTCTCGACGATGAAATATTCATGTCGAAAGTTATTCTGACGTTTCCGTTTTTATAAACATAGGGGCAGCGTTCGTAATCGACAATCACCGAAGGACGCATTAAGCGCGACATCATGAGTGTGTTAAAGCGACGTAAGAGTTCCGGCGCTGAAGAAATATTTTTCGGCACTTGGCCTTCGCTCAAAATTTTTGCCTGCTCGAACGTCAGGACGCAGCTTTGCTTGGAAGTCTTGCCACAATCTTTGCGTTTGAGTTCGAGATTTATAAAAGCGGGGGCCCCGCTGGCGTCGGTCGAGGCGTTATAAATTCTTATTCTGAATTTCGCCCGGTGGTCATTGCCGTTTTCATTTTCGTAGTAACAAGTGTTTGCGTAGTCATCAAAATATAAACTTCGGACGTTATAGACCCCGTGAACGTCAAGTGGCATTATGTTTTTAATTCGGGCTTTCATGATTTCAATTTGGCTGCGCGACACGATATATTTTAATTCGTGGCGATAATTAATTTCGTTCATCATGATTAGCTCCTCGCCTCCCGAATTATCACAATTAACATCAAAAACATTAACGACGCTACTGTAATGGCCTCGATAACTTTGAAATTTCGATTGCAAAATCTCAAAAACTCTCGCAGCTTTCCTGCGGGCGGCGGCGGCGGGAAGTTAACGATAAAATCTTCGGGCGTCAATGCGCCTTTGTTTTCAAGATGTTTGAGCATGTAAGCACAAATATATTTGCCGCGCTCTTTGAAGAAGTCATCAATCCTTGCGACTTGTTCATAAAAATATTTTTCATCGTAGCTTGGATCGCTTGAAACGAAACGGCGATAAAATGCGCTCATGGGTTCGGCGTACTGGTCGGCCAAGTCGTAAAGAATCTTGTGAACTCGTTCGTAGGCAAAATCATTTTCGGCCATTTCGAGAAAAGTTTTTTTGAA
>CAJORD010000082.1 GCA_905236605.1 uncultured Synergistales bacterium
ATTTTTTTTATTTAACTAACGCAGCCATTTTCTTTAAGCGTTTGGCGACTTCGTCGAGGACTTCATCAGAGCGCGCAAAGTGGAATCTGATCAAATTATTAATCGGCTCTCTGAAGAAACTCGATCCGGGGACGGCCGCGACGCCAATATTCTTAATCACCCATTCGCAAAATTCCAAGTCTGTCCAGCCCTTAAACTGTTCAAGTTCGAGGAAGTTTGAAATATCGACCATGACGAAATATGAACCTTGCGGGACGTTGTGCTTCAGTCCGGCTTCGTCTAGAGCTTCCAAAAATCTGTTGCGCTTGTGAGTGTATTTCTCTTTGAGTTCGGCGTAATACTCGTCCGGCAACATGAACGCTTTCACCGCGGCTTCCTGTAACGGCGCTGCGGCTCCGACGGTTAAGAAGTCGTGAACTTTTCGCGCGCCTTCGACGACATACTCGGGCCCGATTAAATACCCAAGTCGCCAGCCTGTGATTGAATAAGTTTTTGAAAGCGAGTTGCAGGTTATAACATGGTCGAACATTCCCGGAAGTCCTGAAGCGTAAACGTGTTTATACGGATCAAAGACGATATGCTCATAAACTTCGTCCGTGATTACAAACGCGTCATATTTAACGGCTAAGTCGCAAATTTCCTGAAGCTCTTCTTTTTTAAAGACTTTGCCGCAAGGGTTCGACGGGTTGCAAATTACGATTGCTTTCGCGCCGTCTTTGAAGCCCTGTTCAATAAGCTTTATATCGTAGTCGTAAGTCGGCGGCACCAACGGAATATAAATCGGTGAAGCGCCGGATAAAATCGCGTCTGCGCCGTAATTTTCGTAGAACGGTGAGAAGACCATGACTTTATCGCCGGGATTGCAGATTGTCATCATTGCGCACATCATTGATTCAGTGCTGCCGCAGGTGATAACGATTTCTTTTTCGGGGTCAATGTCGCGCCCGATGGCTTTGCTTTGTTTTGCGCAGATAGCGTCGCGGAAATTTTTAGCTCCGAAGGTGATTGCGTACTGGTGCGGGCCTGTGTAAGCAGTTTTTGCGAGCGAGTCCAACATTTCTTTCGGCGGTTCCCAATCGGGGAATCCCTGAGAAAGATTAATAGCTCCGTATTTGTTACAGATTCTTGTCATTCGACGAATGACGGAGTCTGTGAAAGTGCCTACTCTATCGCTGAGTTTTGGCATAATGAAATTTCAAATCCTTTCGTCGTTTTTAAATTTTTCACGGAGATTTTAGTTTTAATTTTTGCAATTTGCAATATTTAGCCGTAAAAAACGGGAAAGGATTTTGTAAAAGTGTGTTAAAATTCTTACAATTTCAATTCCAACTTTACTGCAAAAAAATTTAGAAAGGAGCAGGAGACAATGAAAAAGTATATTATTATCATGGCAATACTTTTAAGCGTATTCGTGTACTTCGGTGTTCAATATAATTCGCGCAAAATTCGCATTATTCGTGTCGGCACTGAATGTGATTACGCTCCCAATAACTGGGAAGAAGACAGAGACACGAATTCAAACGTGCCGCTTGCAAACAAAGAGGGCTATTATGCTGAAGGCTATGATATTCAAATAGCTAAAATCGTTGCTAATAAGATTGGCGCAAAACTCGAAGTCAAGAAAATCGCGTGGGAAGATCTTATTCCGGCTCTTTCCCGTCGTGAAATCGACGCAATTTTTTCAGGTATGCTTGACACGGAAGAACGCAGAAGAACAATCTCATTTTCCGAGGTTTATGAATTTGAGTCAACCGAATACGCTGTCATAGTTCACAGAAACGGTAAGTATGCGAACGCAAAAACATTGAACGACTTCGCGGGAGCAAGATTCACTGGCCAAAAAGACACTAATCTTTATACTGCCATAGATCAGCTTCCGGGCGCAATCCCTCGTCCTCCTGTCGATACTGTCAGCGAAATGTTGGAACAGTTGCTAGAACGTGAAGTTGATGGAATTGTTATAAACCTTGACACTGGCCGCACTTATGAGCGAACATATAAAAATCTTATGCTTATACAATTTCCAAAAGATGAAGGGTTTAAGTTTGAATTCAAAGGCATTTGTGCGGGGGTCCGTAAGAGTGATACTAGATTATTAAAAGAAATCAACGACGTATTAAACGAACTTCCGACCCGTGAACGCCGTAGAATTATGGATCGCATTGTCGCCCGCGAATGGGAAAATTTATAAAACACTCCCCCCTATACAGGAGGGAGTGTAGTTTACTTATTTACTTATTATTAATCACGTAATCGTTACGTTCTTTCAAAGCTCTTTCTGCTAACACGCAAGCACGAGCGACTTCTTCAGGATTTTTATTTTCAGCGACGGCCGCAAGATTATTAATTGCGTTCTCTAAATCTCGCTCAAGGCTTCTCGACGCGGGCGCGGGGTCTGAATATCTCAAACTCTCGGCCAAGTTTGAAAGTTTTGAAATTTCGTTGGGAGCAAGCCCGGCCGCTTTCAAGTCTTCGATGACATAGCCGACTTTGTTCGCAAGCGACGAAAGATTTAATCTTCCCTCTTCGCGTTCTTTCCTGTCTGCTCCGCCAAGCCTTAACTCTGACATGTTTATCATTATCATAGGCACTAAAAATATTACAAGGCCGCCGATATGAATTAACATGTATTTAGTTACAGAAAATCCCTCGTAAGCGTTCCAGATCGACACGCCGATTACGAAAATAAAATAAATCGCTCCGAGAATGACTTTCGCGAAGCCCGCGGGAATTTCTTTGCCGCCGTTTGAACGCATCGCTATGCCCGCCGCATTCAGAGTTTCAAGCACGAGAGCGAAAAGCAAAAATCCTACCGAAATCCAAAAAGTCGTGCCGCGTTGTTCGGGCGTCGTGAGATAATACACAAACACCGCCGTTGCTGCCACGATTAACAGCATGATTAAAAATAAATTGAAAACCTGACGAACTTTATTAAAAAATTTCCACATTAAAAAATCTCTCCTTCGATTTAGATTTTATTGCCGCAATTCGGGCAGAACTTTGCGCCGGGGATTAACGCCTGTCCGCAGTTCGGGCAAACTAGTTTAGCTCCGCAGTTGGAACAGAATTTTGCGCCCGCAATAACAGACTGACCGCATGACGGACAGACAGTTCCCAAATTTTGAACTTGTGCCGCCGGAGCCAGATTTTGATTTTGAATCGGTGCTTGAGGATTTATATATTGGTTCATCTGCGCGGCCATCTGTCCAAAAGTTCCGCCCATTCCCATTCCTGCACCAAGTCCGACGCCTGCACCAAGCAACGACGAGCCGCCTTCGTTCTTCGCAGCCGACTCTAGGACATCAAACGAACGTTGCTGTTGATAGTTGTAGCCGATGACGTTCATACTTGCGCGCTCGCTCATTGCGGATTTTAATTTTTTGATTCCTTCGTCGTCGTCAAGGACATTTACGGAACCGAAATAAAAATTCAGCGGTTCGATTCCGAAATTCATGAACTCGTTGCGAATTTTTTCGACGGCCTCGTTAGACATATCCTCAAGATAAGAATTAATCTCGAAAATATTTACTTTCTTTTGAGCAATGTAAGTCGAAATTAAATCGCCCATACGTGAAAGAATTAATCCCTTGAAATAATTTTCAATGTCCGAGCGTGTAACTTCAGTTTTGTTTCCGGCGAGCTTCAAGACAAACTGTCGGCTCTCGTTGACGCGTAAACCGAACTGGCCGAATGCACGAACGTAAATCGGAATTTGATATTCCGGGTCTTTCAACAAAATCGGATTCGGAGTTCCCCATTTAATATCGAGAACGCTGACTTTGTTCACGAACCACACGCCCGCCTTGAAAGCGCTTTCGCCGCCGGTCGGAAGATTCATAATTCGACGCAGCAACGGAATATTATCAGTTGAAAGCGAATGCCTTCCGGCTCTGAATAAATCAAGCGCTTGGCCGTCGCGGAACAAAATTGCCTCTTGATTTTCACGTACGATTAATTGTGTCCAGTTTCCTAACTCGTCGCTCTTAGATGGATTCTTGCGATCGACGTAGCGCCATGCTAGAACGTCATTTGAGTTTAAGTTGTCGTCCCATTGAACAATTTGAATAATTGCCATTTTTATTTTCCTCCTTTTAAGTTGCGAATATTATATAAATAAATTAATCAACGATAAAATCACGCAAGCTCC
>CAJORD010000083.1 GCA_905236605.1 uncultured Synergistales bacterium
CAGCCGCAGGTGCCGCCGCCGTGGGAGCCGGAGCCGCTGGACTTGCCGCAGTCGGTACAGCCGCCGCGGGGGTTGCTTCAGCTGTCGGAGCAGGTGCCCTTGGTGCCGCCGCTTTGGGGACGCTCGGCGCAGTAGGTACAGGTGCTTTGGTGTTGGGAGCTGGCGGTGTTGCGTTAAGTGCCGCCGTAATCTCTCATAACGAGGAAGAGCGAAAGAGAGCAGAATCACGCGCCCGCAGAGAAGCAAGCCGCGAAAAAGAAAGAGAACTTCAGAAAAAAGCCGCTGAATACGCCAAAAAGTTAGAAGACCTCAAGGCCGCACATGAAGTTCTCAACGAAAGTACAAGAGATGAATTGCGTTTGGAAGCGTCCACTTTATACGGTGAGTCGCAAGGTCTGATTTTGGGACTTCGCGACAAAGGAATGCAACCCGATGAAGGCACGCTCGAAGTAAACAAACTGCTCGGCGAAATGCGCGAGAAGAGCGGCATTAAGAAAGTTGCATAATCATTAGCTTGAAGATATACAAGCAAAGTGGCATTAAGGAGTAAAAATTTCGGGAGTGAGATTGATTCAAAATTTCTCATTCTCGTATTTCCCATTTTAATTTTTATAGCTTCCAATATATTAAAAATTCTAAAATTTGTATTTGACATAATTTATCGCGTTTATAATTACAACAAAAAATTTTAAATTAGCTTAGCGAATTTGAGTTTCATATAATATTGTAAAAAATTATTTTCGCTGGTTGACCGTGTTTCTGTAATTTTTGAAATTCTTATGTTACAATACCAATCAAAATTTATCCCAAAGAAAGGAATTATGAATTATGCCAAATGCAAATGAAGTAGCAACACCCCTTAAAAAAATTAAAGACTTTAACGAAGAAGAAAAGGCTGCTATCCTTGCTCGCGCAAAAAAAATCGAAGCTCCAAGAGTTGCCAAAGAGTTTAATACAACGTGGCAAGTTGTTGTAGCCGTTATGAAACAAGCTCAAAAGGCTACGAAGAAAAACAAAACGAAGGCAGCTTCCCCAAAATCAAAAGCTGTAGCAAAGAAAACGACTAAGAAGTCTTCCAAGAAAACTGCCACTAAGGGCAAACGCGGCTCACGTTTCTCTGAGGAAGAGAAACTTGCAATCCTCAAAAGAGCAAGCGAGATTGGTGTACCTGCCGCAGCAAGTGAAGCAGGTATCAGCAAATGGACGATCTTCCAATGGAAGAAAGTCATGAAGAAAGCCGGAATCGAAATTCCAAAATCTTTGCGCAAAAATACCGCTCCCGCTGGAAAAGTCCGCGCTTCGAAACACGAAGCAAAATCTGATGCTAACGCTCCTAAACTCAAAGCTACAGCGGCGAAGAGCACAGGCCGAAAAACTGATATTGAGTCATCGTTAGAATTTGAAAACGCCATCTTGAAAGACAAAGTAGCAACGCTCACTGCACAGGTCGAAAGACTTCGCGCAGCCGTCGCTAAACTCGCGTAACTTATATCTTAAATTTTTTCTACTAATTAAAAACATAAGCCGGGTATTTCAGCATAGAGCCAAAATCCCCGGCTTGTTTTTATAAGTGCTTAATGTTTTTTGAAAAACGCGAATGCTAAAATCGTAAGTGCCATCGCGCCAAGTCCTAACTCACAACCGCTGCCGGAGCTTCCGAGGGGATTGCCATCGTCGGCCAATGTAATTACAGGCGTGTACTCGGTGTTCGCTTCCATAGGAGCGACTGCTATAACTTCGCCGCTCGCAGGAACTTTATTATCTTCAATAATGTTTCCGGTCGTGTCCATGAAGAACGTGCCATTTGAAACTGTTGCAGCGACTTCGACATTCGCAGAAGTTGAAGCAAGGCTAAAGCCTCCTGATGCTGTTTCTGTGAGCATGTAGAGAGCAATTCTCTTCCCAGGTGTCAACGATATAGTGCCAAGCGGATAAGTCCCTGGTGTGGCTGCGCTTTGCGTCGGGAAAGTTTTTGCGTCGTTCCATGTAGTGCTCCCGAGCGCGGAATTTAGCTGTGCGGTTGTTATGTTTTTAGTTGTAGAACTTGTCGTTACGCCTGTCGTTGTAAACGGGTAGCTTGTAGCAAGACTGCCTAATAGAGTGCCTAATTTCGTAGCGATGGTATTCAAAACGTCCGCACTTGAGAAAATCGCAGTGTCGCTTATCGGGTCGAAATCGTCCGAAGTAACGGTCTGTGTGGTCTCATTTGTGTTCGTATTATTGTTGTTGGTAGTGCCATTATTTGAGCTAGAACGCGGATATGTATAAGTCGTTCCGCTCGTTAAAGCTGTCGGTAATGTCGCTGTTGAAATTGTCAGACTGCCGTCACTTAATGTGATGTTGCCAAGTGTTACTTGCACGTCTTTTAATTCGTTCAAATTCACAAGCGCCTTGTTTCGATTGGTGATATTTTTTTCAACATAACTACTAATCGCGGTATAGTCGCTCGAAACTTTGGGATTATCGAGCCATATTTCTTTTCCGTTGTTTTCAATTTTTAATTTACTATTGATTTCGATTGGATAATCGGCTGCTGCCGCGCCCAACAACCAGGCCGCAGCGTATGACTTTAAGCTACCGACATTCACGCTCGTATCTTCTTTCACCAAACCATTGACTTTGATCCCACCTGATGTAATATCAGCAACTACATCATGAACGATAAATCGCCTTCCGTTATGCCAGAATTTAAATTTATTATTTTTTATAGCTGCGTTAATGTCGCTCTCCAAAATATTGGCAGATAACAGAATGGAGCTTAAGCCTTTAAATCTAACATTGTCGCCATTTTTCCATTCTGATACCGGATTAAGTTGAAGGCCGTTCACTTTGACAGTAAAAGAAGAGCTAAAGGAAATGTTCTTGACGACTGCGCCTTTGCCTTCTGCATAAGCTTCATTGATGAGCCCGGTTGAATCAGGTTGCCCTGAAATCATCAAAGTAACTTTTTCGGGCTTTACTCGAGGCACGTATTGATAAAACAAATCGCCAACGTCGTAGGCATAAGCAGATGCCGTCATTGAAAAACAGAGCGCGGAAATCATGAGAAACAATAAAAATTTTTTCATGATAAACTAAAACCTCCTGTATAAAATTTGCGTAGAAATAATTCAGTAGTTTGTATAATGTTACCCCCCCCTAATTAATCTTGTCAATAAGGGGCCAATTTTTCGCGAAATTTTTAAAAAATTTTGAAAGAGAGAAAATAAAAATCGCTAAAATTTTCATTTTGTGAGATAATGCCATAACAATAAAATCTATATTCAATAATTCTTGCAGGTGGTCAACTTTCGCCCGTCTGCTAAAAACCGGAAAGGAGCTTTGCTAATTAGATGATTCAAAGACTACACAGAAGCGATCTCGGAAATTCGCTCCGAACGCTTATGGAAAACGATCCCGCCTTCCGCC
>CAJORD010000084.1 GCA_905236605.1 uncultured Synergistales bacterium
GCCTTCACCGTAAAGAGCTTCAGCGACAACAACACCGAATAATATATAATTTCCGCGTCCGACAGCCTGACCAATGACCGAAGATTTATTGCCGTCGTTCGTGAGAGGTCGCGGGACAAAAAAACTAAAAATAAAAATTACAAGCAGTGCCGACGCTGTGAAAGCCATTTCTTTTATTAAAAATCCTTGCGAGAAATCCATCTCGTAAATATTTTTGAACAAGAGCGTAGGCATGAAAATTTTGAAGATCAGCTTGTCAAACTCTTTCATTGCCGGTCGCGTTATCAAGTTCTTTGCGCGTGAAAGCTAACCGACAATCATTAATAACACCATTGGAATTACGACACGTAACGCCGCAAAAAAACTTTCTGCCATAAAATTTCCTCCTTTACGTTCCGCTGCTTCGGATTCTCTTCAAATACAAATACATCGTAACTAAAATCGCCGGCAATGAATAAACTTGTTGAAGTAAAAAGAAGTTCCAGCCTGTATAGCCGCCGAGAATTAAAACTGGCAACATCGGCGGAATAAGTTGCGAAACTTCCATCAAAATAAAAACTAAAAATCCCGTTCCGCCCGTTCGACCTTGCGGAGGAATTGCTCCCCACACTTGAATAACAATCAAAATTACTACAACGTTTCCAAGCGTGAAAAATCCAGGAATTCCTACCCAACGTAAATCCCACAGAATCCCGCCGGCGAAAGCGCTCCAAATTGCCCACAGACTCCCGTCGCTGTTGTCGTCAAATAAAAGTTTGTAAACTATCCCGAGCATGAATAAGCCCGGAATTTGCATCCCTCCGCCGGACAAGACCGTAAGAAAATCTTGAATGAGCCACAAAATCACTAAAAGCATTTTTGAATTTTTTTAATAACTGACTGTGTAAAATCTCGAAAGGTCCGCGCCGGGGTCGATTTTGTAAGTCGCGTAGCCGTCAGAGCCTGAAGAAATTTCTCCCGCGATTTTTCCAATCGGAAGACCGGGCGGAAGTTGTTCGCCTATCATCGCGGTGCTGACTTTCATTCCCGATTTTATTCCGCGCCCCGCCGGTATGTATCGCATAAGCACAGAGCCATCGCCATTGCCGACGATAACGCCGAGTTCGCGCGTCTCTTCAATCACCGCCGGAATCATGAATGACGTAGAAGAAATTAATTCGACCCATGCCGACATAGTCGAAACAGAACTAACTCGCCCGAGCAAATAGCCGTTATAAAAAATCGGAAGTCCCTGCGTGATTTTGTCAATCTCGCCTTTGTCGATTCTAATTTCGTTCCACCATGACATAGGCGCGCGGAGAGTTACTCTTGCGGTTTTGATGTCGGGACTTACGTCCTGCGAATAAATTTTTTCGCCCGTTAGCTTCGCTAAGTCAAGCCTAAGTTGAGCGTTCTCTTCACGGAGTTTAATTACTTCGGCGTTGAGAGAATTTTTATCTCGAGACCACGAACGCCAACTTAAAAAGGCGTCGCGCATAACCACAGCAGGATATTCAGGAATTATTAATAACGCTCCCCATATATCGACAATGTTTTTTACGATGCCAAGGCCGGAGCTTACGCCCAACAAAAATAACGCGAGTATCAGCGCTGTAAGGCCGTGAACCCATTCGCGAGTATTGCTTCGAGTGTTTTCCATGTAACGCGATTAGCGTGAGCCACGTTCGACGGACATCAAGACCCTTCGCATTTGTCCGAGGTTGTCAAGAATCTTTCCCACGCCTAACGCAACTGAATATAAAGGCTCTTCAGCGACTATTACAGGAGTGTTGACGGCGCGAGATAATCTTTCTGCGAAGCCGTTCATCAAGGCGACGCCGCCGGTTAAGATTATTCCACGGTCTACAACATCTTTAGCGAGTTCGGGCGGCATTTTTTCAAGCGCTACTTTCACCATGTCTTCAATCCCTGAAAAAATCGGTTCCATAGCTTCACGAACTTCTATTGAAGATACGGTGTCGCTCTTTGGAAGTCCGCCGGATAAATCGCGCCCCTTGACGCTCATTTCTAATTCCGGGTCCATTGGCAGAGCCGAGCCGATTGTATTCTTGACTTCTTCGGCCGTTATCTCACCGATTAATAGCGCGTAACGCTGACGAATCATATTAATAATTGCGTTGTCCATCATTCGCCCTGCGTTTCGCAAAGAATTTGTAACGACGATGCCGCCGAGCGATATAACGCTTACTTCGCTGGTGCCGCCGCCAATGTCGATGACCATACAGCCGTTAGGTTTGTCGATCGGAAGTCCTACACCAAGGGCCGCGCTTATGGGTTCTTCGACAACGTAGGCTTCACTAGCTCCCGCGCCTAATGTAGCGTCTATTACGGCTTTACGTTCGACGCCTGTAACTTCAGCAGGAATTGAAATCACAACTCGCGGGTGAACCATGAAAGCGTTATTTGCGCTGACGCGTTTGAGACAGTAGCGCAAAAGTTCTTGAGTCATATCGAAATTTGCAATTACTCCGCCCTCGAGAGGCCAAATAGCTTCGATACCGCCGGGGACTTTGCCTGACATTGCCTTAGCGTCATGACCGACGGCAATAATTTCGTAGCCTTCGCCGCGCGGTAGTTTTTTGGCTGCGACTGCTGACGGTTCACTGAAAGCGATCCCCTTATCTTTTACATAAACGACTATATTTGAAGAGCCTAAGTCAATTCCGACGTCAAGCCCTAACATTCCTGAAAACATTTTAAACATTTTTATTTATTTCCTACTTCCTAACTCCTAATTCCTACTTGCTTTATTTTGGCCAATATGGATTTAATTCGCGTTCTTCGCCAATGCTTGTGTCAGGGCCATGGCCGGGCATAACATGAAGGCTGTCGTGAAGTTCAGCTAGTCGGCGCAAAGAATTTTCAAGTTTAAGACTGTCGCCGCCTTCGAGGTCAGTGCGTCCTACGCTCTGCGCGAATAAAGTATCGCCCGAAATTAAAATATTATGTCCGTCCTTGTCCGTTATGAAATAACAAACACTGCCTTCGGTGTGGCCTGGGGTTTCCATGACTTTGATTTTATAGCCTGGGAAATCTATAACGCTGCCTTCGTCAACAGTTTTGAAATTTTCGAGGCCGTCGCAGTTTACGCCGAGCAGAGCTTGAAGTTGTCGCGAAGGATTTTTTAACATGAAGGCGTCATTCTTACCTATGTAAATATTATCGCTGACGTATGGAACAAGCTCATGAATCCCCGCGATATGGTCGATATGTCCGTGAGTGAGCAAAATCATTTTTAAGTTCAAATTATTGTCCTCGATGAATTTCGTAACGGCTTTTGTTTTTCCGCCCGGGTCAACAAAAAATGCGTCGCGAGTTTCATCGTCCCAAAATAAATATCCGTTCGTCCATAATGCTCCGAGTGAAAATCTTTTATACTGCATTCCTAACTCCTTATTATTTTTTATTCCGGCGAATCCACAATGAAAGTCAAAGGCCCGTCGTTTATGATTTCAACTTCCATGTCCGCGCCAAACTCACCGCAGGAAATTTTTTTTAGGCCAAGCGCTTTGACCTTCTCAACGAAGTAATTATAAATTCTTTCGGCTTCGTCAGGTTTAGCGGCGTCGCTGAAGCCCGGCCTTCGGCCTTTCATTGAGGCATAAAGCGAGAACTGCGACACTAATAGCGCTTCGCCGTCAATGTCTTTTAATGAAAGATTAATTTTTCCGTCAGCGTCATTAAAAATTCTTAAGCCCACCATTTTTTCTGCGAGCCAATCGGCTTTTTTCTCGTTGTCGCCGTGAGTTACACCAATAAAAACACACAAGCCTTGAGAAATTTCGCGTTTGTCGCTTACATTGCCGTCAATAATAACTGAAGCGCGCTTTACGCGTTGGATTAATAATCTCAAAATTATTTCCCCCTTATAACTTCCATAATTCCCCGAACTTCGTTCAATTTTGCCATCACTGAATATAAATGTTCAAGATCTTTGACGCGGACTTCGATTTTCATTCTCATTAAGCTGTTGCCAACCATGACCGCCTTAAATCCTACGAGGCTCGCGCTCGCGAACGATATTGCTTTGTTGACGTCGCTGATTAATTCTTCACGCTCTTCGCCCTCGGCGTTTAATTTTGCGATATAAAGACTTGTTTTTCTGTTGGGATTATTATCCTTGTCGCGAGGCGCCCATGCAACTTTAATTTTTCGTTCGTCGGTCTTGCCTTGAATGCTCTTGCAGTCGATTCGGTGAATCGTAATTCCGCGTCGCGTTGAAGCATAGCCGACAATCTCATCGCCGGGGACTGGTGAACAACAGTTCGCAAGCGTTACGCTTACGCCACCTTCGCCTTCGACTAAAATATCTGACTTCGTGTCTTTCGTGTGCTTAGGCTGCTCGC
>CAJORD010000085.1 GCA_905236605.1 uncultured Synergistales bacterium
TGACCTTGTTCAAAACGGTCGAAGATATTTTTTGTCGCGCCCGCGCCGTTTCGGAAAATCTTTAACCCTTTCGACTCTTGAAGCTATGTTTGAAGGCAAGGTGGAACTGTTCAAAGGACTTAAAGCTGAAGAATGGGTTAAAAGACAGGCTGAGAAGACTACTACAGTGTTAAGGTTTGACATGTCGCGTACGGTAACAAATGATGTAAATAATCTTAATAATTCTATCAAAGAAATGATTTCGAGATTATCAAGAAAACACAAAGTAAATTTATATAGTGAAAGTACCGAAGGTATGCTTGCTGACCTTCTTGAAGGGATTTTTGAGAAACACGGTCTTTTTGTACTTCTTATAGACGAATATGACAAGCCCATTCTTGACAATATAACAAATTTGCAGAAAGCTGATGAAATGCGTGATGTCCTACGTTCATTTTACACAACGATTAAAAGTTACGATGAATATTTCCGTTTTATTTTTATTACAGGGATTTCAAAATTTAGCAAGACAGGCGTATTTTCTGCAATGAATAATCTTGTTGATATATCAATGCTAAGAAGATATGGCGATATAGTTGGATATACTCAAAATGAGCTTGAAGAGAATTTTAGCGAATGGATTGCGTCATCATCAAAAGCTATCTCCCTTAGTAAAGATGATTTGCTTGAAAAAATAAAAGCCTATTATGACGGTTTTTCTTTTGACGGAAATATTAGACTTTATAATCCGTTTTCAATTCTAAATTTCTTCTTTGATGAAAAATTTGGTAATTACTGGTATACTTCTGGCTCACCGTCTTTCATCGCCAAATATATGAAAGAACACAAAATTCAAAATCCTGACGAATATAGGCATATGGAAGTGCCTTTAGATTTTGCTGAAAGCCATGAAATTGAAAATTCAAAGCCTGAAAGTTTTTTATATCAAAGCGGCTATCTCACTATTGAAAAATTGGAGAACGATGTTATAACACTTGACTATCCTAATGAAGAAGTCAAAAAATCACTTGTTAGAATGTATCTTGATGAATTTTACCATGTCAACGGATTCATAACTCTTGGAACGCAAATTTGGAAATATTTAACAGCTGGCTATATTGATCATGTAGCTGCAATATATAACATTGCAATTGCTGATATTCCGTATGAAGATTTTCCAAAACGGGACGAATTTTGGTATAGGTCATTATTTGTTATGCTGTTACGCGGAGCAGGTTTTATTCCTTTAGCTGAAGTTCACACGTACAAGGGACGAGCCGATATAGTTGTACAGTTTTCAAGGCAAGTTATTGTATTGGAGTTTAAGTTCGCTGGAAAAAGTTCTGACGTTGATAAGAAAAAAGACGAAGGATTGAAACAATTAAAAGAAAAAAGCTATGCCAAAAGCTACTATTCTGAAGGTCGCAAAGTCGTATCTGCTGTTATTGTTGCTGATGACGAAAATAGGAAAATTATTGTATATCCTCAAACGGAAAAAAGTTATACTCAAATATAAAAAATCAGCCGCCCCTTTCGGAACGACTGAGTAAAATTCCCGTGATTATCTGCTCTTTTTGATGAGAGCAAGTGCTGCTAAAGCTGCTATTGCTACGAATCCTGCGTTACATCCGGCACCGCTGCTATCGGTTGAAGTGTTGGTGTTGTCATCTTCGTCGCTATAGGTCTGCGGTATTGCACTGTACATTGCGTAATCGCCTGCCTCAAGACGTGCAGTTGAAACAACATAAGCTACGTCAAGATCGTCGGCAGTTTGGAACGGTATTCCGCTTGAGCCTAGAGCCCTCGCTCTACATATTTCTTTAGTTGAAATGTTTACAAGGTAGGGAACACGCCATTTAATTGCTTCGCTTAGCCCCCTTGTTGCTATCAGTGCGACATAGCCCGGACTTGTAACTATAATTTTCTTGGGGCGAACGATTGCTGTAGCACCGGCCTTAGTTGAGTTCTTAGCTACGACGTCTGCACTGATCTTCGCTAAGATTTCGCTGTCGAAGGTATAGTCGCTGTTCTCGATTGTAACTGAAGTGAAATCGCCTGCTGTTACGTTGTTACCTGCTATTGCAAGGATATTATTAAGAAGCTCGCCTTCTGGAATTGAACTAATGTCTGCGTCCCCGAAGGATTCTTCTGTCGCTTCGCCGTCGTCAGCCGCATCAATAAATGTCGTAGCTGAAGCTAATGAGATAGACGCAATTACAGCCACAAGAGCCGCAATAAAAAATAACGCTTTAGATTTTTTCAAAATAAAACCTCCTTGAAAATTTTATAAATTGTGCTTACCCGAATCTTGATTGAGCCAGACTTTCACACAATTTGGTTCAGCGTCGTTGCCATTGAAACTATATTCGATCTTGCTAGCGATTCCATTGATGATTGAAAGCGAAAGTGCATTATCTGATTTCATTATGTCAAACTGCTCGCCTTTGTACGTCAGGCAAAGATAAAAATCTTTCTCTTGCAAGGAATATTCAGTCTTAATTCTGATGAACGGCTCGTCATAGCGCGGCAAAAGAAGCTCTCGCACAAGTTCCTCAAGAATCAGCTGGGCGCGATATCTGTCTGAAGTAGAAACATCGTTTTTGAGCAAATACAGATAAAAATTCTCGTTAAAGTTTGTGAAATTGTAATCTTTGCTATCAATGACAGCCTCGAAAATTTTGAGCCGCTTTATAAATTTGCGCGTGCCTTCTTCTTTCAGGTTATCGAAAATTTGTTCGGGCGTACCGTCTTCGCATACTCCGCCATTCTCCATGTATAGAACTCTGTTCGAAATGGTTCGGGCAAAATTCATTTCGTGCGTTACGATCATCATAGTTTTTCCGCTTTGAGATAAATCTTTGATAACCGATTGAACTTCGGAAACCATTGTTGGATCTAACGCGCTTGTGGGTTCGTCTAACAAAATTACTTCCGGATCCATGCACAACGTTCTTGCAATGGCCACGCGTTGTTTTTGTCCGCCTGAGAGTTCGTCAGGATAATTCAATGCTTTGTCCGCCATTCCGACTTGCTTTAATAGCTCCATGCCTTTGGTATAGGCTTCATGTTTTTTCATTTTCAAAATGTCCATAGGAGCAAGCATTATGTTTTCAATAACGGTCAAATGTCCGAACAGGTTGAACGACTGGAACACCATTCCCATTTTTTGTCTTGCTTTTTTGATGTCCGCTCCCTTTGCTGTAATATCCACGCCATTAAAAATTATTTGTCCTGACGTGGGCGTTTCGAGCAAATTAATGCAGCGTATCAATGTGGATTTTCCTGTCCCTGACGGCCCGATTATTGATATTACGTCGCAGTCATTGATTTTAAGCGACACATCTTTCAGTGGAACCACCGAGCCATAAGCCTTGCGCAAATTTTTGATCTCAATCATCGCTGAGCACCTCTTTTAAAATGTTTTCTTTCTTTCGTTTTCTCGGATTGATTCCTGTCTCGATGATTCTGATTACAAATGTAAAAAGTCCTCCGAGTATGAAATAAATCACTGCAACAGCGATAAGAGGGAAGAACGCTTCATACGTGCGTGCTCTGATGATGTCGCCCATTTTAGTCAAGTCCTGAACCGCAATATATCCAACAATGGCTGTCACTTTCAATAAAGCCACACATTCGGCCTTGTAAGTCGGAATGATGAGCGGAATCGCCTGAGGCAATATAATTCGGAAAAACAAACGAACATCACTGTAGCCAAGTGCTAAGGCTGCTTCAGTTTGTCCTTTATCAATCGCACCAACACCAAGCTTGAGCATACCGAAGACTCCGCCGCCAAAAACAAGAGAGAACGCCACAACTGCGATAGCCGTGCTGCTCAATGCTACGTTCGCAAATATAATGTAATACAGAATCATTAATAGTACAACGACAGGCATACCCTGAATCAGCCATATAAAAAATCCTGAAATCGTGTTCGCAAATTTGTTGCCGTCTTTGCAGAACCAAAATACAACAAAGCCAAGCAATGTTCCCAAAAGTATGGCCAGCACTGTAATAATAAGCGTCGTTGCGATTCCTTCTATAAATGTCTTGTAACGTTCATCTTGAATGAAAGTTTTCTCGATGCTTTCTTTTATGCCGTCCCAAAATGAAGCCACCGCGACAGTTTTTTCTGTGGAACGTACAATCAAAACATAAGCCGCCTTGTGGTATTCGACAAAATCCATAGCCTTTCGGCGTTCCGGAGTGATGACTATCGAGCCGCAAATCATGTCCACTTTTCCCGATGCTAATGCAGATAATTCCGCCGACAAATCCATCGGGGTAAATTCTACATGAACATCGAGTTCTTTCGCAATGAGCAAGACAATTTCTATATCATAGCCAAATAGTTTACCGCCTTTGCCAACGTAGCTCATAGGTTCAAATGAGTCAACGGTTGCGATTCTGATTATGCCGTTTGTGCCCGCCCAATTTTGTTCGGGAATTTGTTTGACGCTTTCGTCAGTACCTATCCACTTGCGGTATATTGCTTTTCTGGTTTCCTCTGGTATTTTATCAAAAGCTGCTTGCCATTCATCGCGCCTTTTGTCGCCTTTGCTAAAGCCGAAGCCCAAGGGGGTGTAACCTAAATTTTGCGGAAAAAGTGCAAGCTCGGAATCTCTGTTTGCCAAAAATTCAGCAATAGTATCACTTGTGAAGCCCGCATCTATTTTTCGCGTCTTCAATGCCAAGATTATGTCGGGCATCGTTTGATAGTAAGTGTACTCTTTCGCGTTTGAGCAGTAAAATGCGGCGTTTTGAAATGGGCAGAAAGGCTTTCTTGATCTTGCCACTCTTCGATCAAAACATGATCGCCCTTGTGCTCAGAGTCAGAATACAACGTGTATGAAATATTCCCTGTTTCTTCACGCGTTCTGTCAATGAGTTCAAAGATAAGTTTGTAGTACTCATCAACACATTCAGGTTTTATATAATCCCTTGCCATCGATGTTATCATAAAATTTCCTCCTTAACTTTACTATTTTTTACTCTGTATTACAAACTCAAACGCACAGCAAACATAGTCATATCGTCAGACTGTTCAGCATTGCCTGTGTGTTCTAAGACAGATTTTTTCACATGCGCTAAAAGTTTTCGCAAATCACATTTTTTATCCGCCGCGTTTAGACAGTTTTCAAGTCGTTGTTCATTATATTGTTCTAAATTTTCGTTCATTGCCTCTGTTACTCCGTCAGTGTAGAGATAAATAACATCCCCACGTTTTAATTGTGTTTCTTGCTGAACAAACTCAACATCTTCCATTAGACCAAGCACACAATTATCTTCAACGTCCAAATAATGAAACTTTTGATCTTCCTCTTGTCTATAAATCAACGGGGGATTGTGGCCGCCATTTACATAAATCATCTTGCAGGTTTCCAGATTTATCATTGCCATAAAAACTGTAACAAACATCATTTCTTTGTTATGCCTACATAAACGGTTATTTGCAAAAGCCATAACTTCAGACAGACACTCCGGATTACTCATCGTAGCAACATCGTACAATGTTATTTCACTCATAGCCATAAACAATGCTAATGCTGCGGATATTCCTTTACCGCTGACATCAGCTATTGTTACA
>CAJORD010000086.1 GCA_905236605.1 uncultured Synergistales bacterium
ATACAAAACAAAATTTATGATTATTACGCTTCGCTGTATTATAACTATTATTATGAGAAAGCTCTAGAAACATATAATAAATCGTATTCGGATAAAATTAAAATAGCTAGCGACTACGCATATAAAGAAGTCAACATAAAAGCATTTGATGATTTTTGGCAAGATTTCCTTGACAGTGGCGTTACGAACGCAGTGCATTCTTGCGATCAAACCGCAAAAGATTTATACACGAATGAATTTAATTCTTCAGGCTCAAAGAGCGGCTCCAAAGCTTTATTAAAATCGGCGATATATATTTTGCCGGGCGATACTTCTGAAGCTTGGCAGGGTTTGATAACAGATTTATTGGACTATGTGAACACGAAAAGCGACGCTGAAAAATTCAAGCCGAAGGTCAATCAAGTTTTAGCAGAATATGTTTCGTCAGGATTTAATTTAGAATTTGATTATAGCTTCCTCAACGGGAAGAATGAATATAAAAATTCTGATTTTAAATACGGTAACGGCGACGATAGAAATATTCGAAGTTACGGTGTTATGCTTGGGACGGGAGCGCCGATTCTCGTTAAAGAGAACAAGCTGAAAACATACGAACGCATATGCTCCGGCGACGAGTTGCTTTACCTCAAATGCTCAAGGATTTTTGCTACAGAACCTAGCGATTATGATAAAAAGCACGGGCAACATTTCCGAAATTTGAAAGTTCAAAAACTTTCATCAAAAAATTCAAAAAAATGGAACGATGCCAATCCCTACGAAGTTGGAATCTTAGAAATTTACATGGAACTTGATACACAGACAAATATTTTTACTTTGTGGGTCTTATCTACTGGTGGACAAGATAGAATGACGCACGAAAAGCCGCACGATTGGCCAGAAACCGCGCGTTGGAGCGACGATTATAAATCACAAGTTCTTTATGTTTCAAAAGGGACTTGGAAATTAAAAAATCTGCACCCAAATTTTAAGTGGAATTAAAAAATTTTTTTAGATATTTTTATATAATCGTGAACATAAAACGAGATGGATATTGAGTGAAAACTTTATTTGCGGAAACACTGCGGAGACTGCGTGAGGAAAAAGGGCTTTCTCAGAAACAGCTCGGAGAAAAATTGTTTGTTACCCATTCAACCGTTGCGCGTTGGGAGAGTGCCAGCCGTCTGCCGGACGCTACGATGATTGTACGTCTTGCAAATTTCTTCGGTGTGGACATCAACAGCCTGTTCCAACTTGCGGCTCAGAGCGAAGAAAGCTCGAACGTCATCATCGTGGACGACAGCAAGATCATACTCTCCGACGGTCTGACTGTCCTTGGCGAGGTCATGCCGAATGCTACAATCACTGGCTTTATTTGGCCGTTGGAAGCAATCGAATACGCAAAAATAAATAGGGTTGCACTGGCTATTCTGGATATTGAACTTGGAACAGCAAGCGGCCTTGATCTCTGCAAAACGCTGCTTGAAATTAATCCTCGCACAAATATTGTATTTCTTACAGCCTACGCGGATTACTCGCTTGACGCATGGAAGACGGAAGCTAGCGGCTTCATGCTCAAGCCGTTGGTCATTGATGACGTAAAAGCACAGCTTAAAAAATTGCGTTATCCGTTTTTATGGGGGGTAGAAGAAATTGATTTTTTGGTTTGATTCCTATTTCGTCTACTTTATAATTGGCGCAACTCTGCTGTTAAGCATGACAAGATTATGTTTCCTCGCAATCATGCCCGGGATTGAGCTTGTACACGAAACTGTGTTTTTATTAGCCAAACTCTTTATAAACACTGAGTCAAATTGTGTCTATACACAGAAAATTTTACATGCTCATATATTCAAAATAAATTTCTCTTCTTTCATAAAAGTTTATTATTATTAAAGGGTGACATTATCACAGAACAGTAACAGGTGCATTGACAAAAAAAAATTGAGGGAATAAAATAAGACATGTTTTAAATAATTTTGGGGCTGTAGCGCAGTTGGGAGCGCGCGACATTCGCATTGTCGAGGCCGGGAGTTCGAATCTCCTCAGCTCCACCAGATAATAATTCGGATTAGTCCGTTGAAATATAAAAAACCGTCGATAAGGCGGTTTTTCTGTTATTATTACTATATAACACAACATGAAAAAACGCCTATAGCCATATACATGATAGTTTTCGGGCAAATTTTTATATCTGTTCTAGCTTCAAGCTGGATAAAATATGACAAACTTAGAAAAAATCAACTTCTGGACATTATGTCCAGAAGTTGATTAGCCGCGCGGGTGGGTGGGTGGGAGCGCGGCGCTCCCAAGCTTGAGTTTTATTCAGCGTCTTTGACTGCGATCACAGGAGCGTATAAATCTCCTTCGTTTAGCCAGACTGAAATTAAAATTTCGTTTTCGCCGTTGGTCTTCGTGATTTCTGCTCCCGTCATATCGAAAAATTCTGCGATTTCATCATCGTCGTTTTCATTTCGATTCTTCGGGAACGCAAACCAGAATAATTTTTGCTCGGCTTCGATTTCGTCATCAAACTCAACTTCAAAAT
>CAJORD010000087.1 GCA_905236605.1 uncultured Synergistales bacterium
AAAGCGCGCTATAGTTCGCGTCCCGAGGTCGTTCACTCGCATTGCCTCACGCGGAGAAAGTTCCATCAATGGCACGTGCTTATGCGCAGCGGCATGAAACACTACTTGCGGCTTCGCTTCATCAAATAACGCCTTCATCGCGACTTCGTCGGCAACGTCAGCGATAACTGGATAAATCGGGATCTTCAAATCCAAATTGTTCAACGACTCCAGCAGCAAATATATAGACTGCTCACCGTGTCCAAGGACATAAACTTCCGCAGGCTCATTAAAAATAACCTGTCGCACAATCTCGCTGCCAATCGAACCGCCCGCGCCCGTGATTAAAACTCTCTTGTCCTTGATGTAATTCATAGATGGGTCAAGATTAATCGTTATCGGCTCACGGCCAAGCAAGTCTTCTAATTTGACTTTACGAAGCCTTGAAACAGAAACCTGACCGCCCGCAAGCTCTCGAAGGCTCGGCAAAATCCGAATTTGAACATTAAGCGGCGCTAACGTGTCGTAAATGTCGCGAACTTTCTTCCCGTTATAAACAGAGAACGCGATTAACACAACTTTGAAATTTTCATTTTCGACTATGGATTTAATTTGCGAAGTGTCGCCAAGAACCATAAGTCCCGAAACGTGCATTCCGACTTTCGCGGGGTCATCGTCAATGAAACCGGCCGGATATAATTCGTTCTCGTTGCGCATTAGGTCGCGAGCCAAAAACGCTCCGGCTTCTCCCGCGCCGATTATAAGAGTTTTCAAACGCTGATTTTTATGATTAGTATGAAGAGATTTTGTCATTAGCCATGAAAAACGCAGGCCGCCGCACAAAAATAATCCCGCGAAGAACGCTATAGCAAACGAAACTCGCGAGAATACAGCGAAATTAAAAATCGCATTGAGAATTAAAAATATCGCGAACGCTACGACATAAACGGTCGTAAACTTAATATAATCCTCCGTGCCGGCATGAGGCCAGATCGTTCGATACTGTCCAAAAATCGCAAAGACCGTGATACATACAACCGGGAACACAAGCATGACATATTGCCAATTGCCGACGTCGTAAGGAATTAAACGTCCCATTCGTAGCGCGTAGCCAAGATAGACCGCAAATGCAAGCAATATAAAATCAATCAGCGCGACAATAAAAATTTTTGCTGACGTCTTGCGCCAGAATTCTTTTATAGATGTAGAGATACTCATATTATAAAATCAGCTTCTTATTATTAGCTCCGAGGCGATCAAGTTCGTTAAGAACTCCAGCGGGTGCAATCTCTATTTTCGGCTTCGCCTGCTCTTCGGCGGCTTCTTGCAAACGTTTCTTAAGTTTCTCAACTGAATTTTTAATTTCTGAAACGTCGCCCTTAATCCACATCATGAGATTATCGGCCGTAGCCTTAATAGTCTTCTCGTCGGGCATGGCGTCAATCATTCCAAGTTCGAGTAAAATTTTATTTTCTTCTTTAATGGCATTATAAGCGTCTTGTTCGTCAAAGAGGCCCTTCTTATATAAAATCCGGAACATTATATTAAATTTAGATTTTTGATTTTCAGTTTCGAGTGCGAGCTGTTCGACCCTAGATACCATCATACCTAAGAGGTCATCTAACCCTATCTGCATTGGCATTGATTTTCTAAACTCCTTCATAAAAAATTTTTGAAATCACTAAGTAATTCTAGCATATATTTAATTTTCGGGGTAAAGCGTAAAATTATGAACAAGAAAATTAACAGGTGAAAATTTATGAGTGTATCGTTATACAGGAAGTACAGGCCGCAGACCTTCGGCGACGTTTACGGCCAAAAGACCGCCATTGAGATTATAACAAACTCAATCGCAAAAGACCGCGTCGGCCATGCATATTTATTTTCAGGTTCGCGAGGCTGCGGAAAAACTTCGGTCGCCAGAATTTTTGCGAAGGCGTTAAACTGTCTTGAACATCAACAGGGCAGCTTTGAACCGTGCGGACATTGTTCAAACTGCACAGCCATAACCGCCGGTGAGAGTCTTGACGTCATAGAGATAGACGGAGCGTCAAATAATGGCGTCGATAATATCAGAGAGCTTAAAGAAAACGTAACGCTCGCACCATTCACCTCGAAATATAAAATTTATATCGTCGATGAAGTTCACATGTTATCGCAAGGAGCCTTCAACGCGCTCTTAAAAACTCTCGAAGAGCCGCCGGAACATGTAATTTTTATTTTGGCTACGACAGAGCCGCATAAAGTCCCGGTTACAATTCGTTCACGATGTCAGCATATCCCTTTTCATACGATAAGCCCGGAAGATATTTATAAACGTCTTGACAAAGTTTGCAAATTAGAAAATATCACGGCTGAAGCTGACGCCTTGCGAGAAATCGCGAGGCAGGCTGATGGCGCTTTGAGAGACGCTCTTTCACTGCTCGAACAGGTTACGGCGGCGGGAGATATAACACTTGCGAACGTTGAAGCGTCATTTGGGGGAGGAAGCCGCGCGACTTTTGAACGTTGGATAACAAAATTACGAACTTCACCGGCGGAGGCTTATACGGATTTGAAATCAATGTTTGAAGCGGGAGCGTCAGGCGTTAGAGTTTTTGAAGAGATGTTTGCGCTTGTTCGCGATTTATGGCTGGTGTCTAAATGGCAAAAGATAACAGACTCGCTTGGGAGTTCAGAGCCTGAAAAAAAATTTATTCGTGAAGAAAGCGCGCAATGGAAGGCAGAAAAATTACATTATCTCTTGAATGTCGCGAATAAAATCTTGACACAAGCACGAATGGGAATCAGGAATGATATTTTATTGGGAATGTTTTTTATGATGCTAGAGCCGGCTCCTAAGTTAGAAGTCGTGCAAGTCCCGCAGCAGTTTCCTAGCGCCGCTTCTTCC
>CAJORD010000088.1 GCA_905236605.1 uncultured Synergistales bacterium
CATTTTATAAACGATCCTACTGTGTGGCTTATGATGTTAAAAAAGCGCAATATTATTGCTCATGTTTATAGTGAAGATGAAGCCGACGAATTAATCTTGCTAATTCGCGACAGTTTCATAAATGCTTTTATAGCTCTGGAAAAAACTTTGAAAATAAAATTTGAGGAGTTAGAAACGCAAGATAACAAATTATTCTGAACGAAGAGTGAAAAGCGAAATTTCCGAAGGGTCAAAGAGTCTGAAAGCGAAGCCGTTCCATTGCGACGTCCCCGGACTCACATATAATTTCATGCCGTCAACGTCATACCAGCCACGAACGAAGCCTTTATTAGCGCGCTTCACTAATTGATACATGCCCGGCATTTGTCCGCCATGAGTGTGTCCTGAAAGTTGAAGCGCGATTTTATATTTCGCGTTCTCTCTTGCTGCGTCGGGTCTGTGGTCCATCAATATTACAGGCGCGTCGGGAGCGTCTTTCAAAGCCTGTTCCAAGTCCGGCGCAGTCAATCCCATCATCTTGCCCGTTATATCCGGGACTCCAGCGATAATTAATTTTGCGTTGCCGGAATTTATAATCACATGTTCATTCATTAATAAGCGCACTCCGAAATTTTGAATTTCTTTCAGCCAGCCGTGATAATCAAAATAATATTCGTGGTTGCCAGTTACACCCAAAACTCCGAATTTTGCTTTAAGATTTTTAATCGGCGCCAAATCTTTTGAACGTGCTTTCACGGAGCCGTCAACAAAATCGCCGGGAATCAAAATTAAATCTGGATTCAAAGCGTTCGTTCGGTCAACGATTTTTTGAACGGCGCTGTCATTCGTGAGTTCATCGGCGTGAATGTCAACAAGCATAGCGACTTTAAAATTTTCAAATTCAGGAGCGAGATTTTTAATTTTTACTTCGTGATTTACGACGGGCGGGAGCTTCAAGCCTTCATAAGTTCCGTATAACGTCGTGCAGAACGCAAGACTAAAGACAAACAACGACGCATAATAGCCGGGGAACTTGACGCGCAAAAAAATTTTCCAGATTATAAAAATCGCGTCTTTCACTAAAAGCATAAAGAACGTTACAATTATAAAATTGAAAACCATTGAGATTAACAATGCTCCGCCGTAAGGAAGTTCGATAATCTCAAAGCCGGTGGGCGTTTGTCGATATAACATTCCCTTGAGCAAACCTGAAAGCAAAATCGCATATGCTAAAACACGACCATAAAGCGGAAGTTTCAGCGGCAAAATCAAACTTGCGATTTCATAAATGCAAACCGCGAACGGAATTAATATAAACGCTCTCATGCCGTTACATCAAGCCTAGCGGCTTCCTCGTTAGCTTCACGAAGTTCTTGAGCTTCTTTATCGGCAGCGAGTTTGCCTATCATGCTGTCATAAAGCATCTTCCACAGTCCTGCGCCGCCGGAACTTTCAATTAAATCGTCCGTGGCCATTTCAAGAGATAAATCTTCCATTTGTTTATAAGGTCGTTCTTTGTCAGCACCGCTTATGGCCATTGCAGATTGTTTCATGTCTTTCCAGAGCTTTGACCACAAAATACTTTCAAATTGTTGGCAAGACTCTTTTAATTTCAAAGCGTCTTCAGTTTTATGAATTTCCGGGTCTATGTTTGTTTTTACGATTCTTGATGAGCTAATCCCATTTACCATTTTAATTTTCAATCCTCCTTACATGATAACTAATTCGCCGTGTAAAGCTCCGGCCTTGTCGATAGCTTGCAAAATTTCGATTATGTCGCGAGGTGTTGCTCCTAACGAGTTCATGACGCGAACTAAATCTCTGACTGTCGTTGTCGCAGGCATTGCCAACATAGAACCGTCAGCTTCGTCTTCGGTGATGTCGTTTCGACGAGCTCGAACGAAATTATCTTCGCCGGCCGTTTCAGGCATGACGTTAGCATCTTCGCCGACTTCTACGGTCAACATTCCGTGAGCAACTCCTACTGAACTTATTCGGACGTTGCCACCCATTACGACAGTTCCGGAGCGTTCATTAATTGCAACTTTTGCGGTAGTGTCGGGTTCAATTTCGATCCCTCCCATGTTCGCGAGGAATGCCGCGGGAGCTTGAACGTATTGCCCCGGCAAATTTATTTCTACACGTCCTGCATCGACAGTATAAGCAACGACACCATAAGCACGATTTATAGCGTCTGTAATTCTTTGTGCCGTCGTGAAATCGGGGTCGCGCAACAACAACGCAACTTGGCCGCCCATTGTGTAATCACTCGGGACTTCACGCTCGACTATTGCGCCCTTGGGGATTCGTCCGGCGGTCATTATATTTTGGGGTCGCATGTTTCTAGCTCGAAGGTCCGCAGTTTCTTGCGCAGTGTTTATCCCGGTGATAACAGGCCCTTGAGCGACAGCGTAGACTTTTCCGTCAGCAGCGCGCAGCGGCGATTGAAGCAGTACACCCCCTTGAAGGCTCGAAGCGTTGCCCATGGTGTTTACGTTCACGTCGATGTTTTGACCCGGGCGAACGTAAGGCGGCAAATTCGCAGTGAGAGCTACAACGGCGATATTACGAGTTCTGACCGAGCGAGCGTCAAGAGTAACGCCGAAATTTCTCATCATGTTTCGCATCATCTGAACGGCCATTTGAGAATTATCGCCCGTTCCGTCAAGTCCTGTAACAAGTCC
>CAJORD010000089.1 GCA_905236605.1 uncultured Synergistales bacterium
GTCTTGTTTCGGATTACTCATTGAGAGAAAATGTGCCGGATTTAAACTTACGAACAGTTTGAAAGAAATTTTCTTTGCCGAAAGTTCATCAGCAAATTGTGCGTAAAGCCTTTGAAATTTACTTCCTGCTGTTTCGTCGGCAACACCCAATTCTTTACAAAGAGCCATGAAAATGCGGCTCAATTTCTTTTTGGGTGCATAAGCCTTCGGAGCAAGTTCATTTAATGCTGTAATATATTCAGTGGGATCGTCATCAGGTTGCGTAAAAAGTTTAATTGCTTCTTGAAGTAAAGCACGATGTCTGTCATCCGGAAGTTCCCAGTAAATAGGTTGCGTAATATCCATCGCCAATCTGTCAATCAAACTGTAATCGGGATTGTGAGTTCTCGTTCCATTGATAACGAGCGCATCAAGTTTTTCGTCCCAAGCGGGAGATTTACGAAACATTTCGCGCAGAGCCGATTTTGCGAAAACGCTGTCCTTTGCGAGGCGATCGACAAAACAACTGGAAATGTCATTGAGAACGCTCGTATAAGATGTGTGACGTTTATAATCGCTAATAGCCGTCCACAAATTTTTCTTTGTCAGTGCAATTTTTTCTTTGTAGTCCATGTTGAATTACCTCCTCAAATTTCCGTCATTGATGTAATTCGCAAAAATCCAGTTGCGACAAGTTCGCTGTTTAGGCGTGAAAAAGCCCGGCGGATCAGGTTTGTAATCCTGAAAATGGATTTCTTTTGCGTCCGTAATTTTCAACCAAATGTTATGGTTATCAATTTCCACCGTGTCGCCGGTACTCGGCACGAACGCAACGTGAGTGTTTTGATACCAGTCATAACCTGCGCTTAATCCGCAAAGGTAATAAGCAACTGCTTTCGGATGCTCATTTACGTCGATGTCAATGTACGCATACGGCTTATGAAGTGTGCCGTAATAAACGCGATTGTCTTTGCCACCGATGAAGCACTTCGCGCAGCAGGTGTAGATGTTGACTTGCCGAATGTCGCGCAGCCAAAAGAATTCGTGGTATCGCTTAACTTTTAAAGTCAAGTGCATAGGCTTGTCCTCCTATAATTTATTTTTGCGGTTTCCCGCGATCGCCCCGAAGGGCGATTTCGACCGATTACCAATCGGCACTCATCAGGCGGGTTTAGTTTTTCTTGAAGTTTTCAACGAACTCGTAAAACGATTCATCTTCATCGCCGAACTTCAGGTAGTTTTCCCAGTTTTCTTCCGATGCCCACTCTTTGTTCCAATCCTTGTCGCTGATCTCGTCCCAAAATTCATAATTTTTTTCCATTTGTAATAACCTCCTCATTTATTACCAAACTTAGCAAACCATCTGGATTGTTATTAAGGCATAAAAGAAAACAGGAGGACAAAAAATTATGGAAATCAAAATCACCATCGAAGCCCCGACTATTGTTGAGGCAATCAACAATCTTGCGGCAGCTATCGCAGGAAAAAACAGCAACTCAGTCGTTCAGAACGCGCCTGAAAAACAAGCATCGCCTGAAACGACGCAAACAAAAACGCCCGATCCCGTAAAAGAATCGAGCGCGGCAGTACCGCTTGCGGCAGCTCCCAAATACACAGTTGAGCAAATTATGTCGGCAGGAGCAACTCTTATGGACGCAGGAAAAGCGAACGAATTGATAGCACTTCTTCATTCCTTCGGCGTTCAAGCCGTTATGGATTTGAAACCCGATCAGCTCGGCGCGTTCGCAACAAAGATGCGTGAACTGGGGGCGAAGATATGAGCGATCACGCATTATTGTCGCCGTCAGCAGCACATCGTTGGCTTAACTGTCCGAGAGCACCTCGACTGGAAGCACAATTACCAAATAATGTCGGCAAAGATGCTCAAATCGGAACACTCGCTCACAGCGTTTGCGAAGTGACAGCCAAAAAGCATTTCAACAAAATTAAACCGGCGGCATACACTCGCGCCATAAACAAATACAAAACAAGCCCATTGTGGGATAACGAAATGCTCCAAACAGCGGAAACCTATACGGAACATTTAGCAGAACGAGCCATGCAATTTGAACATGAACCATACATCGCTTTTGAAGTCGATGTGGACATCAAAGATTATGTTCCCGAAGGTTTTGGACGCTGTGATTGCATTATGTTCGGTAACGATACTTTAGTTATCACCGATTACAAAAACGGCAAAGGCGTAAAAGTTGATGCGACAGAAAATCCGCAGTTAATGCTTTACGCACTCGGAGCGTTGAAATTGTACCGACCGATTTACGGCGCGGCGATTAAAAACATCGAAATCAATATCGACCAACCTCGACTTGATGCTTACGAAAAATGGATTTGTTCAACTGAAGATTTGCTTAAATGGGGCGAAGAAATCAAACCGAAAGCTCAACTTGCTTATGCAGGTTTCGGCGAATTTAATCCCGGCGAATGGTGTCGTTTCTGTCGAGCCAACGGCGTTTGTCAAGCACAAGCCAAAGAGCAACTTTCAGCTTTCGACGATTTCAAAGATGCGGTATCTGATGATAAACCTGATCTTTTAACGCCGGAACAAATTGGAGATGCGCTTGAAAAAGGCAAATTACTTGCGGCTTGGTATGAATCCTTACAGAAAATTGCTTTGGAAAAAATACTGGAAGGTATACGAATACCGGGTTATAAAGCAGTCGAAGGTAGAAGCAGTCGAGTTTGGAGCGATCAAGATACAGCGTTAAAGACGCTTGAAGAAAACGGCATTGAACACGCAGTAATTTATGACAGCGTTCCCAAAACGCTCGCGCAACTTGAAAAGTTGTTAGGTAAAGCCAAATTTACAGAGCTGGTCGGAAGTTTTGTAGTTAAACCACAAGGCAAACCGACTTTAGCACCTGAAAGTGACAAGCGAATTGAGTACAGCAGTGCAGTTGCAGATTTTGCGAATTTGAATGAAGTGTAAAAATGAGAGGAGAAAAAATTATGTATAACAATATTCCTACAAAAGTTTTAACCGGTGAAGTTCGTCTTTCCTATGTAAATCTCGTTGAGCCTCGTGCCAACACTTATGATCCCAATGCTACACCGAAATATTCGGTTACGTTGTTGATTCCCAAAAGCGATACGGCTACCAGAGAAAATATCGAGGCAAGTATCGAACACGCAGCTAAAGACGCGCAAGGCAAAATTTGGAACGGCGTTCGTCCTCCTGTTATGCCTGTTCCGATTCATGACGGCGATGGCGTTAGAGAGAACGGCACAAAATACGGCGAAGAATGTAAAGGTTGCTGGGTTATCACAGCAAGCACAAAAAATAAACCGCAAGTGGTTCATCAGCGTGACATCAGAACTGAACTTTTGCCGCAAGACATTTACAGCGGAATGTACGCTCGTGTAACAATAAATTTCTTTGGCTACAGTCGTGCAGGAAAACGCGGTATCGGTTGCGCTTTGGGGAATGTTATGAAAACCCGTGAAGGTGAACCGCTTGCCGGAGGAGCTTCCGCAGAAGCCGATTTCGCAGATGTCGGACAAGTACCGAGCAGTCAAAACAACGGCATCAATCCGCTGACCGGCGAACCGACAGCTTTTTAATCTAACTTAAATTCATTAGCCTCACAGTTACAGAACACTGTGGCTGTGAGGCATTTTTATCATAAGGAGTGAATCTAAATTGAAAAACTTCAAAATTGAATACGGCAACGGATTTATCAGCGTTGATGTTCATAATTATTTTGCGAAAGCTGATCTGCCTTCAATTAAAAAGCTGTTCAAAATTGCGAAAAATTTTTGTACTGAAACTCAGAAGTCCGAATTGATTCAAGCATTGAGAACTTCCAAAGAATACTGGGCGAAAAAATCGAATCGCTATTCTTACCCTCATCACAAATCTTTGCTCGACGATTTGACACCGACAACGGAAAAACAACTCGCTAAACTGCATGCAAAAATCGACCGCATTATCGAAATTTTGCAAACGGAGAATTGGAAAAATGAAACATCTCTCGATTGACCTCGAAACTTTCAGCAGTGAGCCTATCGCGAAAACGGGAGCATACAAATACATTCAAAGCCCCGATTTTGAAATTCTCCTGCTTGCTTACAGCGTTGATAACGAACCTGTTCAAATTATTGATTTAGCACAAGGCGAATCAATTCCACAATGGCTGGCTGAGGCAATCAAAAGTTCAGAATATGTTAAACACGCATATAATGCACCGTTTGAATGGTACTGCCTTTCAAAATATTTCGGCGAAATTCTGCCGATTGAACAATGGCGCGACACAATGTTACACGGCTTATATTGCGGATTTACAGCAGGATTGGACGCAACCGGCAAAGCTCTCGGATTGCCCGAAGATAAAAGAAAACTCACTACCGGAAAAGCCTTAATCAGATATTTCTGCGTTCCCTGTAAACCTTCAAAAATCAATGGCAATCGAACTCGCAATCTCCCATATCACGATCCCGATAAATGGAATTTATTCAAGGAATATTGCATCGGTGACGTTGTGACAGAAATGGAAATCGAACGCAGATTATCAAATTTTCCGATACCTGCAGATATTCAAAAACAGTGGCAAACTGATTGCATTATCAATTCACGCGGCGTAGCTGTAGATTTACCGATGGTTCAAGGTGCATTAGAAATCGCTGCTCAAACTCGCGATAAACTTCTGCGCGAAGCGATTGACATTACAGGATTACAAAATCCAAACAGTGTTGCTCAACTTTCACGTTGGCTTGAAGAAAATACGTCTGAAACCGTAAGCGATCTTCGTAAAGATACAGTGGCTCAAATGCTTAAAACTACTGACGGCGTAGCCAATCGAATGTTGGAAATTCGTCAAGAACTCGGAAAGACCAGCACCAAAAAATATGATGCCATTGAATCAGCTGTGTGTCATGACGGTCGCGTTCGTGGATTATTGCAATTCTATGGTGCTAATCGAACAGGAAGATGGTGCTTAACTGGCGATCATGAAGTATTAACACCCGACGGGTGGATAAAACTTGAAAATTGGACAGGAGGATATATTGCTTGTTGGCAACCTTTAGGGGAAATAACATCATTCCAAAAAGCTCAAAAAGTTGAGTTTGATTATGACGGAATTATGTACGAATACATGGATAAACGTATATGCCAAAAAAGTACACCCGACCACAAAATGCGAGTTAAACGAGAGTACAAAAATATGTGGGTAGACGACACCGTAGAAAATATGGCGAAATATCGCCCCGTAATTCCGCTTATCGGAAACAGTAACGGTTTATCCGGTATGGAGCATAACAACCTTCGGGTTTTGGTTATGACCCAAGCTGACGGACATTTTACAGAAGACGGAAGTTTACGATTCCACTTCAAAAAACAACGTAAGATTGAAAGATGTAAACATTTATTACGTCGTGCGGATATTCCATTTATCGAAAGATCAGAGGCATCCGGTGCAGTTACGATTTTAATATACTCACGACATCTTCCATTGTGGCTGCGGTTATTCAAAAATAAAACTTTCGGTGGATGGTTATTCAATGAGAGTGCAGACATATTCTTTGATGAGCTTCCACATTGGGACGGATACTACGCTAGTAAAAACAGTATTCAATACTCAACAACCAATAAAACAAACGCTGATATGGTTCAAGCCTTCGCGCATTTAAGCGGACGTTGCGCTTCACTAAAAATTAAAGACCGCTCACAACAAAACTCTAATTGGCAAACCGCTTATGCCGTTGATATTTGGCTCACTCCAACTAATTGTCACAGAATTGATGCAAAACCACAAACTTCAAAATTCATAGGAAAAGTTTATTGCGCCGTCACTTCAACAGGGTATTTCTTAGTGCGACGCAACGGGCGAGTGTGGATAACAGGTAATTCAGGACGGTTAGTTCAAGTGCAAAATCTTGCAAGAACTTACATTGACGCAAAATATCTTCCTATGGCTCGCCAAGCAATAAAAAATCGTGATGGCAATAAGTTGTCAGTTCTCTTCGGTTCGACTATGGACACGCTCTCACAGCTTATTCGTACGTCATTTATTGCCGACAACGGTAACAAATTAGTTGACGCAGATTTTTCAGCTATCGAGGCTCGTGTAATAGCTTGGCTCGCTCGTGAAGAATGGGTTCTCGATGTCTTTCGGACGCACGGCAAAATTTACGAAGCAACTGCAAGTCAAATGTTCGGTGTTCCCATTGACAAAATCAAAAAAGGTAATCCTGAATACGCTTTAAGACAACGCGGTAAGGTAGCTACGTTGGCACTTGGTTATCAAGGCGGAGTTGGAGCGTTAATTGCAATGGGTGCACTCAATATGGGGATTCCCGAAGAAGATTTGCAAGACATTGTTAATCGTTGGCGAGAATCAAACAAACGCATCGTGGACTTTTGGTACAAGTTAGAAAATGCCGCAATCAAAGTTATTCAGACCGGTGAACAAGTTGGCGTAAATAATATGCTGTTCACCAGAGAATTTGATTTGGCAAGCGGACTGGATTTTCTGACAATTATGTTGCCCAGTAAACGTAAATTGTTTTATGCAAAGCCTTCGCTCACTGAAAATCAATGGGGCAGACCGTCCATTTCATATTACGGTGTTAATCAAACTTCAAA
>CAJORD010000090.1 GCA_905236605.1 uncultured Synergistales bacterium
AAAAAAATTCTCGTTACGGGGTCGCCCGGCTTTATCGGCGCTAATCTCGTAATTCGTTTATTGTCAGAGATGACCGGCGGGCAAATTGTCAGCGTTGACAATCTCAATAATTATTATGACGTCGGACTAAAAAATTATCGACTTGGACTTATCGAACGCGCTGCAAAAAATTCAAACGTCGTTCACGAATTTATAAAAGGCGACATCGCTGACAAAAATTTTATTGACGAGTTATTCGCGAAATATAAATTTGAAATCGTCGTGAACTTGGCCGCGCAAGCAGGAGTTCGCTACAGCATCGAAAATCCAGGCGCATATATCGCAAGCAACATCACGGGCTTCTTTAATATCCTCGAAGCGTGCAGACATAATCCCGTCGAACATCTAGTTTATGCGTCAAGCTCTTCGGTTTATGGCGGGAACAAAAAAATTCCCTTCAGCACCGAGGACAAAGTTGATAACCCCGTATCGCTATACGCAGCCACGAAGAAAAGCAACGAACTTTTAGCTCACGCTTACAGCAAGTTATATAAAATTCCCGCGAGCGGCTTAAGATTTTTCACAGTGTACGGCCCGGCGGGAAGGCCGGATATGTTTTATTTTTCTGCGACTAAGAAATTAGCAGCGGGCGAAACAATTCAGATTTTTAATTATGGCGACATGAAACGCGATTTTACTTTCATTGATGACATCGTCGAAGGCGTTTTAAGAGTTATGAAAATCGCTCCCGCGGGTGAAGTCCCTTATCAAATTTTGAATATCGGCGGCGGTCAGCCTGAAAATCTTCTTGACTTTGTGGCGACGCTTCAAGATGAACTCGTCCGCGCCGGGGTCTTGCCTCCGGATTATGATTTTGAAGCTCATCGCGAGCTTGTCGGAATGCAGCCGGGCGACGTTCCTATAACGTACGCTGACTCTTCGCAGCTCGAACGCGAATATAATTTCGTTCCAAAAATTGGAATTAGAGAGGGCCTTCGCGGTTTTGCCGAATGGTACGCAGAATATTATAATCAGTAAAGAACTAGGAGTGAAAAAATTATAAAAATGAAAATTGCAGTTGCAGGTACGGGCTATGTAGGCTTGAGCCTTGCTGTGCTACTCTCGCAGCATAACGACGTTACGGCCGTTGACATAGTGCCCGAAAAAATTGAGAAATTAAAACGTTGGCAAAGTCCGATTCAAGATGACTACATCGAAAAATTTTTAGCCGAACACGAACAACGCGGCTTGAAACTTACAGCTACGACTGACGCGGCAAGCGCATATTCGCAAGCTGACTTTGTAATCGTCGCGGCGCCGACAAATTACGACCCTCAAAAAAATTTTTTTGATTGTTCCGCTGTCGAAGAAGTTATAAAACTCGTTCTTGAATCTTCAAACGCGACAATCGTAATTAAAAGCACAATTCCGGTAGGCTATACGAAAAAAATTCGCGAGCACTTTCAAACGGACAGAATTTTATTTAGCCCGGAATTTTTGCGCGAGTCGAAGGCGCTTTATGATAATTTATATCCCGGCCGTATAATCGTAGGTTGCGACGAAGCGACAAGAGAACGCGCAGAGACTTTTGCAAATTTATTAATCGAAGGCGCAGAAAAAAAAGACGTTCCCGTTCTGTTCATGGGGCTTACGGAAGCCGAAGCCGTGAAGCTCTTCGCTAATACTTATCTTGCGTTACGAGTTTCATACTTCAATGAGCTAGACACTTACGCCGAATTAAAAGGCCTCGACACGAAAAGCATAATCGAAGGCGTTTGTTTAGATCCACGGATCGGAGATAATTATAATAATCCGTCGTTCGGTTATGGCGGTTACTGTCTTCCGAAGGACACGAAGCAATTATTAGCAAACTTTGAGGACGTTCCTGAAAATTTGATTCAAGCTATCGTTGCTTCAAACAGAACTCGAAAAGACCACATAGCCGACAGAGTTTTAGAGAAAGCCGGATATTATTCTACAAATTCCATGTGGAACGCCGAGAAGGAGCGACCGATTACGATCGGCGTATATCGTTTAACAATGAAAGCAAATTCGGACAACTTCCGACAGTCTTCGGTGCAAGGAGTCATGAAGAGAATTAAATCGCGTGGCGCTACGGTGATTATTTATGAACCGACTTTGACCGACGGAACGACTTTCTTCGGTTCGCTCGTCGTGAATGACATCGAACGCTTCAAACGAAGTTGCGACGCTATAATCGCGAACAGATACGAAGAAGTCTTGAAAGACGTTGAAGAGAAAGTTTACACGAGGGACATTTTCAGACGTGATTAAGCTTGATATAAAACCTCTTGACGCTCAAGCGATGGCTGCGGCTCGTCAACGTCAGAACGAATTGTTAAAGCCCGCGGGAAGTCTTGGCGAGCTTGAAGAACTTTCGATTCAAATCGCCGGGATAACTGGCAAAGTAAAAAATAAAATCTCGAAAAAAATTCATTTCCTTTTTGGCTCCGACCATGGAATTTATGATGAAGGAGTTTCAGCTTCGCCGCAATACTTCACGAAAGTTTTAATGCAGCTCTATGCGAGTGGCAATGGCGGCGCTATTAATGAACTTTGCAAAAATTCCGGCGTTGAATTAAAAATTTTTGATTTAGGCGTGAAAAATTTATCTGAATGTCCCGGCCTCGATTCGAGTTATAAATTTATGAACGACGGCACAAGAAATTTTTTGAAAGAACGCGCTATGGA
>CAJORD010000091.1 GCA_905236605.1 uncultured Synergistales bacterium
ATGTCGCTGTCGCAGGTCTGTCCGGCGGGGGAAAATCTTCATTAATAAACGCACTCACGGGCGAAAAATTTAATTTCAAAGATATTCCCGTTATATATCGCGAAGGCGAACGAAAATCCGCAAAAATTTTTTATCAAGACGGCCACGTTATTGAATTAGGAATGAGAAGTGAGGATTTAGGAGTTATTAACAAAGCCACAAAAATTGAAATCACGCTCCCCGGCGCTTTAATCCCCGAGGGAATTTGTTTAATAGACACTCCCGGCTGGGACTCCTTGAACGGCGCAGGGACTTTGAAAAATCTTTTGCCGGAATTTGATTTTATAATTTACGTCTTGCCCGTGCGCTCTCGATTGAAAGGCTCGGATTATAAATTCATCGACGAACTTGGCACAAAGAGCGGCAAAATAATTTTCGTGCTCTCTAAAATTGATCTCGAATCGCCAGACACCGAAGCCGGAAAAATTATTAGAACTCAAAACGAGAAAATTTTAGACGACATAGCGACGATTAAGCGCGACATTAAGAGATTTAACGGCCTTGAAGCCGAAATAATTCCAGTGTCGGCAAAAATCGCGGGCGAAAATTTTTTCAGCAGAAACTCTGACGCGTGGCGAAATTCAAACATTGAAAGAGTTATTGACGTTATAAAATTCTTAAGCAAAAATCCTCGCGAAAGTTCTTTGAGTTTAAGAGCCGAACGAGTTTTGAAAATTATCGAAAGTTCCCGTGAGTTATCTCAATGGCAACTCGATCCGATTATCAAAAATTTGAAAACCTTAGGCGTAAAAGAAAATTTAGAAATTAAAGGCCAAGTGCACGCGGGCGAAGTCATAAATCCGAACATATGGCGCGATTTGGGAAAGACAGAACGTCATTTGCTATCGTCATTAATAACTTCGATGCGCGAACATGGTTTCAAAGGGCGATTCTTCTCGCTTGGAGCCTTCAACGGTAAACGCAAAGCCGCGTTATTCGGGGCTGAACGTAACATGAATTTGAAATTATTGGCGCGTCTAGCTCATAATTTGAAAGTCGAAAAACTTCCTGACGGCAGCGCGTCTGAAAGCGAATGGCTTTGCACAAGCGAGTTAATGCCGTTCGGTTGCATAAGGTTGGCAGTGTCGGCTTTGGCGAGCGACGAAATTATTTTGATAGCTCCGCCGGATCATTTATTAAAAGAAGATTTTCAATGGAAAAAAATTTTTGAAGATTACACGCCCGTTGTTAGCGTTGATCTTGCGCGAATTGAATCAGGATTATCGGACTTGGCCTACGCGCCATACTCTACGGGACTTGCTATTTCAAAATGGGTGCTTGCCTTTCCAAATGGCGGCTTATTGTCAGAATTTAATATTGAGGAATTAAAAGAAAAAGTGGAAAATTTCTGTGAAGCGAACGGATTTATAATTCCAGAATTTTTCATTTACGAAGGCTACACGATTTTTTAAAAAATTAAAACAGCAGCGGTAAAAATCGAAATTCTGAAAATCGCCGCCGCTGTAAATTTTTTATGCTGTTCGCTGCGAAATTCCACGCATTGCACAAATTGCCCAATCTGTGTTTACGGTTGTGATGACGCTTCCACAATATTCGCACTTGGCCGACGCGTTCAACTTAATCGGCGCTCCACAATGCGGACATCTATCGGACTTCACGCCTTCGGCTTCTGGCTTCGTAACTTCGCCGGACTTTCGAGTTAATTCAATTTCGTATTCCATGAATTTTTCTTTGTCTTTATGACCCGAAATTAATTTTCCAGTTCTGTCATCAAGAACGTAAGACACAATCCGCGAATTTAATCCGACCGTTATATAATCGCGTCCTTTTGCCTGTCGCCAGCCTCTTAAATCAGTGCTAAGCACGGCAATTCGTTCAGTGTAATCCGTTCTTTGAGATTTACGAAGCTCATCAAGCTGTCTGTCCATTTGATTATAAAATTTGTCGGTCATGTATGGACGTAAGCTGCTGATGTCTTTTGCGTGCCACGTGTCTTGCATCTGAACATAGAGATTTGAAATTAAATCTTTAATTCGTTCTTCATCAAAGGCCGGGTCAATTTCAAGATACTCTTCCATCGGGCGAAGAGTCCTTATCGGCTCGTTCGTGTTGATAATCACAGGGTCTTGATGTTTCTTCTTCCGCGTTGCGATTATGACAAAGACAATCGCGACAATAACAAAAACAAAAATTATTCCGTCGATGTCGTCCTCATTAC
>CAJORD010000092.1 GCA_905236605.1 uncultured Synergistales bacterium
CAACGGCGGTATCAGAGCCGTAATGAAAAATATAAAATCGCAGCTTAATCTTGACACTCTCACAGTATCAGGCAAAACGACGGGCGAACTCATTGAAGAAGTCGAGGCCGTTGAAAATGACGTTATAAAAACTATGGAACGTCCTCAAAAATCCGAAGGCGGCATAGCTGTGTTATATGGCAATCTTGCTCCAGAAAGCGCGGTCGTGAAACAGTCGGGCGTTAATCCTTCAATGTATAAATTCAAAGGCAAAGCGCGAGTGTTTAATTCAATGGAAGAAGCTGACGCGGCAATCACTGCCGACGAAATTCAGAAAGGCACCGTCATTGTAATCCGTTATGAAGGGCCTAAGGGCGGGCCGGGTATGCGCGAAATGTTATCGACGACGGCTCTAATAATGGGACGCGGAATGGATAACGACTGCGCTCTTGTAACCGACGGAAGATTTTCAGGAGCTACTCACGGGCCTTGCATCGGTCATATATCACCGGAAGCAGCAGCAGGCGGGCCGATAGCGTTCGTTCAGGACGGCGATGAAATTGAAATCGACATCACGAACAGAACTTTAACATGGAACGTCAGCGATGAAGAATTAGCGCGACGCAAAAAAGACTGGACGCCGCTCGAAAAACCGATGGGGCCAGCCTTGAAAAAATATTCTGCGCACGTGAGTTCAGCGGCACAAGGAGCTGTTATAAAACTTTAAGAGCGCGAAGCAACGATTTTCAAAATCACTTCTTTTAATTCGGGGTCGTCCATAGCTAATTTAACGTTCGCAGCGAGCCAGCCTTTTTGAGTTCCGCAGTCGAATCTTCGACCGTTATAGACAACTCCCCAGACAGGTTCACGGGGGCAAAGAGTTTTGATAGCGTCGGTTAATTGAATTTCTCCCCCGGCGCCTGCCTGTTGATCTTTCAAAATTTCAAACACCGTCGGCGAAAGGACATACCGTCCCATTATTGCGAGATTGCTCGGAGCGTCTTCGAGTTTTGGTTTTTCGGTCATGTCTATGATTTTGTGAAGCCCCGGCTCAATCTCAAATTGAGATTTCACAATTCCATAGCGCGAAACGTTCTCCGGCGCAACTTCTTCGAGAGCGATAACAGACCCGCCCATTTTTTCATGAACTTTTATTAATTGCGATAAGACAGGCTCATCAGGATTTACAAAAACGTCATCAGGCAAAGCGACGGCGAAATATTCATTTTTGCAAACAGGTTCGGCGCATAAGACTGCATGACCGAGGCCGAGCGGTTCGCGTTGACGAATAAATAAAATCTCCGCCATGTTAGAAATTTTTATCATCTCTTCGTAAAGTTCCATTTTGCCGCGCGCCTTTAATAATTCTTCAAGCTCGAATGAACGATCAAAATAATTTTCAAGCGAACGTTTTGCACGCCCGGTTATCATAATTATCTCGCCACAACCTGACGCTATGGCTTCTTCAACGCCGTAGGAAATTATCGGTCTGTTCACAAGCGGGAGCATTTCTTTTGCAAGTTCTTTCGTTACGGGTAAAAATCTCGTCCCAAGTCCTGCGACTGGAAACACGCATTTTGAAATTTTCATTTTAATTTTTCCCTTCAATAAAATTAATTGAGGTTTTGAAGTCGGCAACTCTATAATTAAAATCGTACTCGCTCATAGATTTATCATAAGTCAAAGTCGCGAAGGCCTTGCCCGTGCGTTCGGCTATTCTAAACGGCTTCACGCATAGGCCAAGAGCAACAAGAAAATTAAAAATCTTGCTGATGAAAATTTTATGTCCAGCGACGCGCGCAATCGTCCGCACCATGTTGGAGGTGTTGACGTATTCAGAATTTTGAGGGAAGAACACGCCGGCTTGACCATGAATTATAATTTGACATACGAACTCGCAAAAATTTTCTACGTAACACATAGACCTTTCATTTTTATAATCCGGAAATATCGGAGCGTGCCTAGCGATTTTTGATAAAAGAGGATAATTTCCGCGGCAGTTCTTTCCGTAAATCATCGGCGGACGCATTATCGAAACTTTGAAATTTTCGTCGGCAAGTTCGCGGATTTTTTCATCAGCTTGCCACTTGCTTTGAGCGTAACACAACACCGGCTGCGGCACCGTGTCTTTATTAATTCGTTCCTGCGAAGTTCCATAAACGAGCATTGAAGACATGAAAATAAATTGCTTGACGCCGTCGCGCTTGGCCTTCTTTGCGGTCTCGATTGCTAAATCACGATTGACGGCGAAATATCGCGCTTTCTCTTCTTCAGTTTCTCGTCCGCTGTCCGCGTGAGCTATCCCGGCGACGTGAAAGACGACATCGAAATCTGAAAAATTTTTTTCGCGCCATGACGGGCCGATCATGTCGAGAGTTTCAACCGAAATTTCAGAAGGATAACGCGCCGTTGCGTGATTTTCAAAGCTAGTCCCGATATAAGAATTTGCTCCGGTGATTAAAACACGTTTCATTTTGAATTTTGCTTTCCCTTTTGAAAAAATTATTTCTAATAATATCACGCGTTTTCAAAGACACGAGTGTTATATAATTGTTCAAAAATTTCAGCAGAAATTAATTTTTTTTCAGGAGGCTTTAATTTTAATCATGAAAAAGTTTTTTGCAGTTGTAACACTCGTTTTTGTTGTCGCGTTATGCGCG
>CAJORD010000093.1 GCA_905236605.1 uncultured Synergistales bacterium
AGCCTGATGAAAGAATAAATTATCGCCAGTCGGAACTTTGACAGTAAGCGCAACACCGAGAAGCTGCTTTGCTGTGTCAGGATTTTGAAGTCTAATGTAGTCATGCATACAGTAAAGACGATTCATTTCGTCGTTGATGTTACTTGACGGAAGTCCTCTGAACTTTTCGACAAGTTCACGCGAAGGACGTTCAAAATTTGTGAAGATACGATTTCCGATTGTGCTCATGATTTTTAATTCCCTTTCTTTCTTTTTTATTTCGATGAATGATTGTTGGATTGAGGAAATTATATTTTTCATTTGACACAAAGTAAAATCGTGTTATTTTGTCTTATAAACAAAAAAAATTTGTTAAGGTGAAATAAAAATGGATTTTACAAGCCTTTATTATTTTATTGAGGCCGCGAAAGATTTACATATTACGATGACTGCGAAGAGACTTTTTATAAGTCAGCAGACTTTGAGCAATTACATCATTCGGCTTGAGAGACATTACGGCGTGAAATTGTTTCATAGAAAACCGAAGCTTCAGCTTACATACGCCGGCAAAGAAATGTTGCGTTTTGCTGAAAAAGTTTGTCAAGAAGAGAAAAATCTAAAGGGAATTTTCGCTGATACTGTTCAAAGTGATTCGGGAGAGATTACGATCGGAGCAAGTTCACCGAGATCAAATTATTATCTTCCTGACGTTTTGAAAAAATTTTCGAGAAAGTATTCAAAAGTTACGGTGAATTTAATTGACAAAACGTCCAGCGAACTTGAAAAAGCAGTTTGCAAAAATCAAGTTGACTTTGCCGTAACCGTTGAAAGCGATATTAATCAGTTGGGAGTCGGAGTTAAATCGACACATTCAGACCCGGTTTATTTTTGTGTTTCAGACAGACTCTTATACAAATATTACGGCGACAAAGCTTATGAGCTTCGAGAACAATCAAGAGACGGAGCAGACATGAAAAATTTTTCAAAGCTCCCATTTCTTTTAATTTATCCACAAAACAGACTCGGGAAAAAAATTCACGAATGTTTTCAAAACGCCGGTTATATTCCTCGAAGTTCTCTCAATGCTACGTATACGACTATAATGGTTCCGTTGTGCAACGAAGCCGTAGCAGGCTGCTTTACTTCACACATGAATTTGAGCAGCTGGAAGTCAGCAATGAAAGAAGACGTTAATATTTTTCCATTGATAAACGACGGGACGCCGGTTAGTCTGAATTTATATGTGATTTATAACAAGCAACGATATTTGAATCATCATTGTAGATATTTTCTTGAGCTTCTTGACGCAAGATTTTCAGCTATTGAAATTGAAAAATTAATTCATGTTAGCGAACTCACGCAAACAAATCTCACACGACTATTATGAGGCCGGTTTGCTATAATGAACAAATCCAAAATTTTTTTGCGGAGGTTGTTAGATTGAAAAATGAAATTCATTCGCCACTTGTCAGCGTCATAGTGCCGGTGTTCAATGTCGCGCCTTATATTCACGAGGCGTTGGACAGTGTCGTCAATCAGACTTACAAAAATCTCGAATGCTTTCTTGTTGATGACGGCTCGACGGACGACTCCGGGGAAATTTGCGACGAGTACGCCGCGCGCGATAATCGCTTTATCGTGATTCATCAAGAACATCAGGGACTCAGTGCTGCGCGTAACGCCGGGCTTGACGCAATGCGAGGGGAGCTTGTTGCATTTCTTGACCCTGATGACGCTTATCGCCCGGAGTTTGTCGGCTCTATGGTCGAAGCAATGGAACGTGAAGAGGCCGATATTGTTGCGTGCAAATATACGATTCACTATACAACTAAGCGAATGACACCAAGCGCTAAAAAAAAACTTTTCCCTGTAATCTTGGGGGGGGTATACGATCCGCGCACAACGCTAAGAGCTCTCACTAATCATTCAGTGCTTAATCGCTCTGTTTGGAATAAGTTATATAAAAAAGAACTATTTTACAAAGTTCGCTTTCCAGTTGGACATGTTTATGAAGATACATATACCTCATTTGAGATTTTCGAGCATTGCAAGAGGCTTTACGTTTTAGAGCAGCCTTTATCTTTATACAGAGTACGGCCTGCAAGCATTACACAAACTCATTCATGCAAAAATACTAGAGATGCTCTTTTATCGCTTTATCAGGTTGATTCATATATTACAAAATACATTCCCAAGATTTTTACAAAAGAAGACTTAAATAATTTTCGTAAATCATTATTGAATAGCATAATAGCTCATTTAGCCTATTGTTACGGACAATCGGGCGACGAATGGGAAAAACTTCGCGCGGAATTGAAAAACAAAATCATCGAATTAGAAAAACAAGTTGGAATTAAAAATTGCGCGCTTCGTACTCGCGTGGCCTTCTTTATGTTCAAAAATTGCCCGTGGCTTTTAAGTCCCGCGTATAAATTCGTGTGGCCCGTGCTTCGAGCGTTAAGAGATTTTTTCAAAGGCAGA
>CAJORD010000094.1 GCA_905236605.1 uncultured Synergistales bacterium
ATACTCTCCTTTAGCATTAGGCTTGACTTTGTCATGATTATCTACATACCAAGACAACACGGCCTTTTTAAAATTAGTCATGTTGTTGATGATTTTCGCAGCTTTAGCGGAACTTACTGCTTCGGTGCTTGAAAGCATCATCATAGCAGACAGAACTCCAATCACGACAATCACGATTAAAAGTTCAACGAGCGTAAAACCTTTTTTATTTTTCATGAGTAATTCCTCCTTAGCAATTTTTGAATTTCTTATTTTGAAAATTATAGCAAAAAATCCGCTTTTTAGGGCGGCTTTCTATGTTTTTAATTAGTTGTGCAAACTCCAATGCTTTGTGTTTTTGATGTGAGAAATTTTTTAGACAAGTTCACATTCCCGAAAAAATTTATATGAAGATACGACGCTAAAATATTTTCACTCGTATAGCCACCTAAATTTTTTTCGCCATTGCTTCGGCGCGTAAGTTCAAAGGCGCAGTTCTCTTTATAAAATGAAAATTCTGGCTCGACTTTTGAATAATGAAACTCATGACCGCGAATTAAAAAATCTTTCTCGCAAATTAAATTTTCCCGCAACGCTCGCGCTTCCATATAGCCAATTACAGGCCGCTCCGTCATGAACGAATCGAACGGTACAAGACCGGCCATCTTGAAAATTTCTCCGTCGAGATTACGAAGAGTTTTGCAAAGATACATCAGGCCGCCGCATTCAGCTAAAATTTTTTTTGAACATCGTCGGACGCTATCGAGCATCGAAAAATTTTCAGAGAGTTCGCGCGCAAAAATTTCAGGGAAGCCTCCGCCAAATATATACGCGTCAGCTTCGGGCAAAATTTTATCTTTCAATGGACTAAAAAAAATTATTTCCGCGCCAAGTTCACGCAAAATTTCTAAACTCTCTGGATAATAAAACGAAAATGCCACGTCCTGCGCAACAGCGATTTTTGATAAGTAGGAATTAGGAATTAGGAAGTAGGAAGTAAAAGATGAAAAATTAAAATCTTCAGAAATTTTCAAAAGGGCTTCGAGATTCAAATTTTTTTCGACAAAATCGGCGAGTAAATCAAAATCAAAATTATTTTCAATCGCCGGCAACAAACCCAAATGTCGTTCTGGAATTTTTAAATTTTTATCACGCGGCAAAGCTCCGAAAATTTTTATTTTGCGACTTTCGAGAGCGTCAGAAATAATTTTTTCGTGCGTTTCAGAGCCAATGAAATTCAAAATCACGCCCGCAAATTTTATTTCTTTGTCGTAATTTTGAAACCCTGACGCAATCGCCGCTGCGCTCTCTCCTAACGACTTAGCATTAATCACAAGCACCACAGGAGCATTCAATAATTTCGCTATAGCTGCCGTGCTGTGTTCGCCACCGTCGTAAAGTCCCATTGCGCCTTCGATAATAGCTACGTCTTTATCGCGAGAAGTTTTGAAAAAAAGCTCACGAGTTAAATTTTCATTCGTAAGCCAAGTATCGAGATTATAAACTTCGCAACGCCCGGCGCGTCTTAAATATTCAGGGTCAATGTAATCAGGGCCGACTTTGTAAGCACAGACTTTGAGCCCGCGCCTTTGAAACGCTCGCAGGAGTCCGCAGGCTATGGAAGTCTTGCCGGAGCTGCTTGAAGCCCCGGCGATTATGATTATTTTCATAAAAAGTAAGGGAAAATTAGAAGCCAGGAAAATTTTTTTTACTTCCTACTTCCTAACTCCTCATTTCTAGTTACCTTACAGGTAATTCTCTTTCAAGAGCTTTCCACAAGATTAACGCGACTATCCAAGAGATTACATATTTTGTTCCAAGCACAGGCGCATTGTAGAAGAAGGAATAAACCCAAGGATTTTGACCTTCGGGAGCGTATTCTGCGAAGAAGTAAGCGCCGCTCACAATGCTGCAAAGAACCTGACCGCAAGCCGCGATTATGAAGCCGATTATTTTCGGGTGAATAGCACAAAGTCCCACGCACGCGAACGCTAAAGGATAATCAAGAAACGCTTGCACAGGATTCAAAATATAACCGCCGGTGAGCATCTTTGTTATTCCGATTAAGACACCGCCGAACACTCCCCACTTAAGGCCGCGACGATACGCCAATATTATTACGGGAACAAGCTCGAAGTCGATAGTACCGCCTTGCGGCATTCTGAATAAATCAAATTTTGAAAGAACGATCGAAAGTGCAACGCAAAGCGCGCCTTCAACCATTATTACAGTGTTGCTGTGTTTGGATTTTGTTTTTGAAGCCACGATAATAAAACTTCCTTCATAAAAATTTCAGAGGCGAATCAAAACTCCCTGCGCCGGTATTATCCGTATCAGGTTCAAAGGGTCGATATATCTAAAATTATCCTCTCAGCATTAATGCTCCCCTGATAACTCGCTATTATACGCTACGAAAAAAAATTTTTATGATAAACTCACTCCGTAAATTTAATTTTAGGAGGTATGCTTCCATGAAAAGATTTTCAAAATGGTTTTATTTATTTTTTATGGCTTTGCTTGTGTTTTCGCTGTCAGGCTGCGGAAACGATGACGACGATAATAAAAGTTCCTCAAGCAAGAAGACATCTAACGCAAGCAAACTTATGATTCTAAGTTCGCCAGCTTTCAAAATTAGCGAAGACTATTACGTCTACAGAGGCAAAAACGCTTTAACTAGCAGCACAGCAAAATATTACGTTGCGCCTTTGGACCTTGGCACTGACGAAACTGTTACGATGAATCTTGAATTCACAGGCAAATCGAGCAACGATCTTCCGTTCGTAGTTTGTGATTCAGATGACATAGTTGTCTTTGCTTACAATCCTGCCGGTACCGGCAACGACACCACAACGCCTTATAACAGCGTCCTACGCACAGGCGGCAAGACTCAAAATCAACTTCGCTACACGGGCCTCGAACTTTCTCAAGGCGTTTTCGCAAGTGCGATTGATTTCGATGACAGCGACGCTATCGAAATAGTTCTTGACCGCAGTGCAGAAACCGCAAAAGTTACATCAGGCGACAGTAAA
>CAJORD010000095.1 GCA_905236605.1 uncultured Synergistales bacterium
GGCCGAGCGGTCGAAGGCGTGCGCTTGGAGAGCGTAAGAGGAGCAATCCTCCCAGAGTTCGAATCTCTGCGTTTCCGCCATTTTTTTATTCTTTTCTAAAATTTATCTCCAACAATCATAAACAAACGCAGGCGGAATATTAAACGCGACCCATCGTGTTTTAATATGAGAAAATTTTTTCTTCAAGACGTGTTTCATGATCGAGGAATATTGATACGCCACAAAATGTCCGCCCGGCTTTAACGATTTCATAACAGCATCTAAAATTCTCACGGTCATCTTCGGAGGCAACACCGTAAACGGTAAACTCGAAATTACAAAATCTAATTTTTCAATTCCGTTGTCCTTCATATATTTGTAAAGTTCTTGCGCGTCGCTGTGTAGTGAGAGGCCCTTGTGCTCTGGGTGTTCGTCGCGGATTAATTTTTGTAAAGCCGGGTCAATTTCAAAAACTAAAATTTTTGCGTCAGGTCTTGCGCACTTGACTATCTCGCGCGTGAAAACTCCCGTGCCCGCTCCGAGTTCGGCAATATAATTCGCGTTCTCCCAGTCAACTCTCTCAAGCATTGCTCGCGTTAAAAATTTTGAACTTGGCGTTACGCTTCCAATCTTGCGCGGCGAATCTGCAAAACGTTTTAAAAATGTAAAACTCTCTTTGAAACGCAATTATAATTTTCTCCTTCATAATGAAATAAATTTTGTTAATTCTTTATGCTATCATTAATTAATTTTTTAATTATACAGGGAGATTAAAATTTCATGAGCGAAAATAAAAAACGTCTTGTCGTTTTAACAGGCGCAGGTATCAGTGCGGAAAGTGGATTCAAAACTTTCAGAGACTCCGGCGGCTTATGGGAAACTTACAGCGTCGAAGACGTCGCTAGCATTGAAGGCTGGTATCGAAATCCGAAACTTGTTACAGATTTTTATAATGACTTACGAACGCAACTTGAGAAAGCACAGCCGAACGACGGACATAAAATCTTAGCAGAGCTTGAAAAATATTTTGACGTTAAAATCATAACACAAAACGTAGACAACTTACACGAACGCGCAGGAAGCACGAACGTTTTACATCTTCACGGTCTCTTAACGCAGGCGCGCCCCGTAAACAACGAAAATAAAATCATTGACATCGGCTATCGCGCTATGGCTTATGATGAAAGAAACTCCGACGGCGAATTAATGCGGCCTCATATCGTTTGGTTCGGTGAAGCTGTCCCGGCAATCACAGAAGCGGCTCGGCTCGTTCGCAGCGCGGATATATTCGCGGTCGTGGGCTCGTCGCTCGTCGTTTATCCGGCAGCGGGACTTGTCAACGATTTACGAAGCGGAACAAAATCATTTTTAATTGACCCGGCGGAAGTTCAAGTGCCCGGCTGGCTGAATTTCAAAGTCATTAAAGAAATCGCGTCCAAAGGCGTAGCGACAATGCGCGACGAGTTATTAAAGGATTTATAAAATGGATAATTATGATCCATTGCTTACGATGGCGGCATTGAACACGGCTATAGTGTCATTGCACCGCATAATGTCCACGCGAGATAGATTAATTCTTGACCAAGAATATACGTGTATCATCAATAATTTACAAATAGGCGAGATTAAACCTGACCCGGAACTCACGGAACTTTATCAAAAAATTGTCCATGTTATTAACGCTGGCAGACTTAGAGATGAAGTCAAGAAATCTGTTGAAGCAAAATATATTCAAACTAAGCAAAAAGGAATCAAGGATATTATTTCAGAAAACGTTCTTTCAAGTTTTGATTCTAATCCGTTGAAATGGATCGGCAATCTCGCGATGACGTGTTTGTCAGAATATTTCGGTTCAAAGAAACAGGACGATAAGCAAGACGCCGAGCAACTGAAATTAAAATCCGAGGAGCTTGGCGAATATGATGAACTTCAAAGAAAGCTTTTAGACTCTTCATGGAAACTTCTGCGGCAATATCAACTTGCGGACAATTACAGGCTGACTCAAAATGCGCTCGATAAATTTTACGCGGCGACACAAGAAAATGATTCTTCAAAACGTCTTAGAATGTTGAAATATCTTGAAAACGATTTCAGCATGTATTCGCCGTATTGGTTTTATCGAGCGATGGCGGCCCACGAGTCAGGAAATCACAACGAAGCCGAAAAATCTTTTGCAAAATTCAATGAAGTCTGGCGGCCTGTGTTGCGTAAAGACCCATATAAAGTTGAGGCTCTGAAATTTCAAATTGCCGACCTCATCAACGAAGGACTTAAAACAGAGAACATTGACAAAATACTCGAATATCTTTCGGAAATGGAAACGAACACGCCGATGGATGACTGGAAGAATAATATTTATGAGGGGACTTTGTATTTCGTACTCGGCAATTGGGTAAAAGCTATTGAATGTGTTGAATGCAATGTCGTTTGGGGATATGAAAAAGATATTAGCCAACGTCTGTTAGAAAAATTTACTCAAGAAGGTTCCCAAAGAAAACTTCCGGCTATTAATGAGAAACTTGCAAAGAAAGATAAAAATATTTTTTATTGCACAGATAGAGGCGCGCGTGCGACTTGTTTTGTCACAGACGCCGGCAAATTCAGAGTAACTCGCGGCAGTCAGCTATCGCCGAAAGAAATAACTCAATCTTGTCCTCAAAATGTAAAAAAACTTTTAGAGGAATATAACAAAGAGATTATAGATGGATTTTTAATAGTCGATGTGGATTTCAAATCCCCTTCCGCAGCTGCAAGCTTCGTAACAAAGATGAGCATAGACGGAAAGACTGCTTGGAAAACCGCGGACGGAATCCACTATAACTCTTTTCTTGAAGACGGGGACTCTAAAGAACATTAACGATAAAATTCAAAGGAACAAGGAGCAGAATAAATGACAGCGACAACAATATCACAAGCGCAAAAGAATCTGCCTCAACTCGTTGAGAGCATCAATCTTGGTAGCGAACCGATTATCATTGTGAATGAAAATGGCAATACAAAAAACGTCGTTTTGATTTCCGAAGAAGAATTAAATTCGTTGCGAGAGACACTGTATCTTTATTCAATTCCCGGCATGGTTGAAAGCATTCTCAATGCCGATGATTTTGAACCTTATGACCCGAAAGAGGAATGGTAGATGTATCTCTTGGAATTGAGTAAACAGGCAAGAAAAGATAAAAAATTGCTCAAAGCAGCCAAACTTGACAAAAAAGCAAGTTTTTTATTGAGCATACTTGAAGTCAATCCGTTTCAGACTCCGCCGTTATTTGAAAAAATGGTGTGGGATTTGCACGGGCATTACTCAAGACGCATAAACGACCAGCACAGGCTCGTCTATGACGTGATTGAAAATGAAGATAATCTTGCTGACCCCGACGGAAATATCTATGAGGGGATCGTAAGGGTTAAGCGCATGTGGACGCATTATGAATAAAAAAAATTAAAGGAGGCAAAAATTTTATAATGGCATTTAATAAATGGAAGGACGTTCCGGAAATTCAAGAGGCTTTCGATAAACTTGAAAATTCTTCGCGCAAATATTTTCAATTAATAGAGTCCGGCTCAAGTGATGATAGAGTACAGGCTCAAAAAGTCTGGGCTAATATGTCATCGTCATATTGGGAAATTCTTTTCGCTCTTGTTGACGCTCAAACACAAAAATCTCCGGATCAATTAAATTTTGACGAGGAAGAAAAATTATTTATTGATTTAGGTTGCGTGCCCGGAGTTTTGAATTTGAAAAGCGATTTTGACGTTAAAAAATATTTCGCCGCAAAATGCTTGCCGGATATTTTCCCCGTCATGACGTTTTCTGACTATATCGCCGAAACTTGGGCAATGATTAATGGCAATCCCGCTCCCGTTCCGTCTATCGGAATGTCGCTGAATGAAAGAATTAACGGCCTTGAAGAAATGTTATTCACGGCACAGGGCGAACGCAATCAGCTCTTCAGGGCAATCGCTCAGGCTTATCCTACAAAACTCAACGTAAAGCAAACTATTGAAACAATGAGTGAATATTTACTTCCGGCTATGAAAGTCATAATGCGGACTCCGGAATATCGTGAAGGCGATGAGGCTTTGCGGCAGAAACTTGCGCAACAGCGAAAAGCTTATCTTGACGCAGAGAAAGCAGTTTTGTTAGCTGTGTCTACGGCGCGCAAGAACGAAGAGAAACCGCTCCCGCTTCCGGCGTTTGAAAAGTTTATGGCGCTGAATGACAAAACGAGAGTTCTCGCGAAAAAAATTTTATATTCGCAGATTGACGAAATTAAAATCGCTCGCCGCGCTAAAAAAATTACTGACGCTTGCGCCGAAATGTCCCCGCAGATGCGTCGCGCTGAACTTAAAGCCACGCTCGTAAAGAAACGCGAATATCTCATGGTCCCGGCAAAAAATGCCCGTTGCGACACTTCGCTTTTATGTCAGCCTGACTCAATGCCGATTGATTACGCTCAAGATTATGAAATTTTCCGTGAGTTTAATTCCTGCGATATGGATATGTTCAACGTCCCTAGAATTAGAATGTACGGAATCCCTAGAATAATTTTCGTCCCCGGTCAAGGCCTAGGTACTTACGACTGGTCTGACCACACGCTATTAATGCCCGCCTTCCCTATTGGTGGCGAAGACAAGGCCGTGAGTTATGCACTGGCGACTTTCAGATGGGACAGCGACGAGGACAGAAAAGTCAAAACTCCTTACGAAGGCATCAAAGAAAATAAGAAAAAATCTTTGCTTGCAATGGCGGCTTCGTTTTATAAAGATTATTCGGTCTGGATGACAAAAGAAAAACGAGGCTACAGACTCCTGCCGCGTGAAACTCACAAAGTTTTCGTTCAAACATTTACATCTAAATTAGAAGAATAATTTTTTGAAACGATGCCTATAAATATTCCCGGCGATTTACCGGCTGTCAATGTTCTCGAGCGCGAAAATATTTTCGTAATGACTCGCCGACGGGCAATGTCGCAGGATATTCGCCCGCTTAGAATTTTAATTTTGAATCTCATGCCCACGAAGATTACGACTGAAACTCAATTAGCGCGTCTTCTGGGCAACACGCCTCTTCAGGTTGAAATAGACTTGCTCACGATGAGCGGACGCACTCCCAAAAACACGCCGATTGAACACATGCTGGCATTTTATAAAACTTTCGACAGCGTTAAAAATGATTTCTTCGACGGAATGATTATCACGGGCGCACCGGTTGAGCAAATGCCGTTTGAAGGCGTGATGTATTGGCCGGAGCTTTGCGATATTATGGAATGGAGCAAGAGCCACGTTCACAGCACTTTTCATATTTGTTGGGGAGCGCAAGCCGGCCTCTATTATCATTACGGAGTCCCGAAAATTCATTTGCCGAAAAAATTATTTGGGGTCTTTCGTCATAGAGTTACTCATAAAGGCTCGATTTTGTTTCGCGGCTCTGATGATGTTTTCATGGTTCCTCACTCGCGACACACTACAATCATGAAGCGCGACGTTATAAAAGTCCCCGCTCTAAAAATTTTATCTGAAAGCGACGAGGCCGGGGTCTATGTCATTTCTACGAACGAAGGGCGGCAAATTTTTGTTTTAGGACATTCCGAATATGACCCGGAGACGCTCGCTCTTGAATATTGGCGCGACAGAAAAGCCGGGCTTCCGATTCAAGTCCCGTGCAATTATTTTCCCAATGATGACGACTCTAAAGCGCCCGTTTGTACTTGGCGGTCTAGCGCAAATTTATTATATTCAAACTGGCTGAATTATTTTGTGTATCAGCAAACGCCTTACGACGCTCGGGAGATTAAAGACCTTGATACGAACTTGTAAAGCAAATAATGAATCTTAAATTGCCCAAAAGACTTATCAGAATTTACGAAGGTAAGAGTCTCGCTTAAGCTGCGAAAATAGGAGCCGCCGCTGGTGCTTTGAATGCAGCCGCATTCGGGGCGATGGAAGGGAAAATTTCACCCGAATCAATCAATGAGATAATTAAAAGGTGATAAAAAATTATTTTGCGGCTGTCTCTTTGTCTAGCTTATATACCCACGCAAGGACACGAGCAACGACTTCATAAAGTTCGGCGGGGATCTCTTCACCAAGCTCAAGAGATATTAAAGCTGAAACGAGCGCGGCATCTTCAACAATAGGGACATCAGCTTCGACGGCACGTTCAATAATTTTTCGTGCAATAAAACCTTCGCCCTTTGCGACGACCGTCGGGGCGTTCATTTGTTTGCTGTCATATTTGACGGCTACTGCCTGTTCTCGTTTTTTGTTATCAGCCATGAGTTAATTATACTGTAATGTCAAGACCGCGACCGGCAATTAATAAATCTCTTTCATTTTCGACGGCTCGCCGCGAAATTCCAATAAACACGACCGGCAATTCTAATCCTTGAAGCTCTTTTCTTAAATCGCGCCGACGACGTTCGATTAATTTGCAAGTTTCAATTTTTTCGGCGTTCAGAGTTAAATTACAGCTCTTGCCGTCGCTCTCGACTAAGCCGCCGACTTCTCCAAGCACGGAACCTGTAATCCCGAATCCAACTTGCCAATATTTTTGCCCGTCTTCTTCGGCTGAACGTCCTACGTAAATTTTTGCGGTCATGTTTTGCGACGCTTCATTAAGAACTGGCCAGAACGGTGCGGCCAATAAAGCCGGGTTGACTTCATTGCGCGGACTTTTCATTAAGATCGATTGAGCTTGCAAAAATTTTGCTATATCGTCGTTGCCTTCTTTCATGTCCTTCAAGGCTTTCACGGGGTCATCGCCTTTTGAAGTTTTTGATTTTAATTCGCGGCGAATTTTTTCCCACATTTCCGTAGCTTCAGCGCCGTTCATGGCGGCATATTGAGATAATAAAGTCGCATTTTCCAACGTCATCGGGACATCGCGCGCCCAAAGTTCAATAAACGAAGAGAGCTGCCCAGGCTGCGAACCTGATTTTCTCCAAGCGTCGCGAATTGCGCTCAAAACTTCGCTTGAAAGTGGCAAGCCGCGAGCAAGCAACGCCGTAGCGAGTTCTCGATCACGCGCAGGAATTTGAGACAAGAAAGAAAATTCGCCCTGTGATAATCTTAAAATCGGAACTCCGTCAGGCCCTGAAGCGTCCCAAACGGCGCGGAAATGTTCGCCGACGATTAACGAAATCGTAGCGCGAGCTTTTAATTCCTGCGGAACGCCGTTGACATCAACACGAACTAGATACGTCCCGTCCTCGTTTTGAGCTAACACGCTGCCTTCAACAAGCATACCCGTGCGAATGCCTGCGAGCTTTGCGGCAATCTGTGAAGGCTGCTGGATTTGCGGCTGCGTGCTAATCTGACCTTGCCGGGCGTTGGTGCTGATGTTCTGCTGCATCTGGTTGTAATTTTGGTCAACGTTTACATTTAATGACGGCAATTTATTTTTCCCTCCTGTCCTCTAATATTTTTCGGCAGAAACTCCGCCGGTGTATATCGCTCATGCCATTTTCTCTTACTGCGTTCATGTGATACGCTGTCGGATAACCTTTATTTTTTTCAAAGTTGTAAGCGGGGTATTGTTGGCTGTAATTTTTCATTAATCTATCACGCAGGACTTTAGCGACAATCGAGGCCGCTGACACTACAGGAATTAATTTATCTGCGCGAATTAAAATCCATTGGCTAAAATCTATATTTGGGATTTTTTGATTGCCATCAACGATAACGCACTCGGGAGAACGATTTAATAATTTTACAACTTTGTTCACACAATCGCCCATTGTAAGCAACGAAGCACGCAAAATATTTTCTTTGTCGATAAGTGCGGGAGTGCCTTGACTGACGCGCCATAACACGCCTAATTCTTGAATTTTTACAAAAAGTTTTTCGCGCCTTTTCGGTGTGATTAATTTCGAGTCGCGCAAGTTCATCTTTAATAATTCTTCTTCTTGTTCTTGCGTAAGAAACACCGCCGCCGCAACGACAGGCCCCGCTAATGCTCCGCGCCCTGCTTCGTCCGTACCAATCACATAGCCAAGCGATTTTAATTCTTGTAATTTAGCATGAGCTTCATCGATGCCGCATTTAGAAGGCAATATTAAATCATTAAACAACTGTAATTGCTCCGACATCATTAATATTAAAATCTACAGCGCGTTGTTCGCCCGGTATTTCCAGACATACTGCGCCCAAACGTCCTGACGAGAAGGCCTCGATAAATTTTTGGCCGGCAAGTTCAAAATTTACACGCCCTCCCGAAATTAAGCAGCCATATTTGCGGCCTATGCTTTCAAGAACCGTTCCGGCTTCTTCGTTTTCAAGTTCTATGTTCACGGGGATTAATTCCAACATTGCATTAGCACACAAAAATTTTATTAACGCTAACGCAGCATTTTCATAACCGCCAACGACTTCGGCCTTTGCACAGCCCAGCCACGATAAAATCAAATGCGCTCCGGCTTCAGCATGAGGATCTAAAATTCCTGGCGAATCTACAATTAGCATTCCTTCATTCTTGTACCAACTTACAGATTTTGTAATCCCGGGAATGTTGCCTACACCTGCATTTGATTTTCCAATCAACGAATTTAATAACAAAGATTTTCCAACGTTCGGAATACCCACAACAGCCAATCTTACTTCACGATGAGTAGGCTTGAATTTCAAAATAGCTTTCTTAATCGCGGATAATCCTTCACGTTTTCTTAAATCA
>CAJORD010000096.1 GCA_905236605.1 uncultured Synergistales bacterium
AAAAGCCAGCGGAATTTATGAGGGGGATCTTTAATTATGAAAAACGCAGTCGGAAGAGAGATACCCGCAGAGGCATTAGCCGTTGAACTTAAGAACGGCAGAAAATACGAACCTTATCAGGGCAAGGGCTACAGAGACGGCAAATACATCAAGAAAGCCGGCCCGACGACAAAAATTTACGAGAATCCGCAGGAAAGCAAAATCCTTCCGTCAATCAAAGACGCGGTTATCGCTTGCGGAATCAAAGACGGAATGACAGTTTCTTTCCATCACCACTTTAGAAACGGCGACTATATCGTCAACATGGTAATGAAAGAAATCGTTGACCTCGGAATTAAAGACATCACAATCGCTGCTTCAAGTCTTGGCGACGCTCACGACCCTATCGCTGAATACATCGAAAAAGGAATCGTAACGGGCATTCAGACTTCAGGTATTCGCGGCAAGATGGGCGACGTAGTTTCACACGGAAAATTAAAAACTCCGGCGATTTTACGTTCACACGGCGGCAGAGTTAGAGCCATTGAAGAGGGCGACGTTCATATCGACGTAGCTTTCATCGGCGCACCGACTTCGGACGAGTACGGCAACGCTAGAGCACTCGGCGGCAAAGGGGACTGCGGCGTTCTTTCCTACGCTGTTCCAGATTCAGAATATGCTGACAAAGTAGTAGTAATCACAGATACTCTTATCCCTTATCCGAATTTTCCGCCCAGCATTCACGGCGTTAATGTTGACTACGTTGTGAAAGTTGACGAAATCGGAAACCCGAAGAAAATCGCAAGCGCGGCCGCAAGAATGACACAGAATCCTCGCGACTTAATGATGGCCGAGAACACTGCGAAGATTATCGCGGCGACTCCTTGGTTCAAAGACGGCTTCAGCTTCCAGACCGGAGCAGGCGGACCTTCACTCGCTGTAAACAGATTTTTAGAGCCGTTAATGGACGCAAAAGGCATCAAAATGGCTTGGGCAATCGGCGGCATCACGTCGGCAATCTGCGAACTTCAGAGAAAAGGCAAAGTCGGCAAGATTATCGACGTTCAGGACTTCGACACTGGCGCGATTGAGGACATTCGCACAAATCCGAACCACTTCGAGATGACGGCCAGCGAATACGCTAACCCGGCCAACAAAGGCGCGTTTGTCAACAAACTTGACTTCGTTGTACTCGCTGCTCTTGAAGTTGACACAGACTTTAACGTCAACGTCATCACGGGCTCGGACGGAGTCTTACGCGGTGCACCGGGCGGACACCCTGACACAGCCGAAGGGGCAAAATGCTGCGTTATCGTTACTCCTTTAACGCGTGGACGCATGGCGACAATCTGCGAACATGTCGTAACAGTAACGACACCGGGCGACTGCGTTGACGTTGTTGTAACTGACTACGGCACAGCAGTTAATCCGAGACGCACCGACATAATCGCAGCTCTTGACGCGGCCGGGATTAAACATGTACCGATTAAACAACTTCAGGAGAAAGCCTACTCACTCGTCGGCAAGCCCGATGACCTTCAGTGGAAAGACAGAGTTGTAGCAATTCTTGAAGCTCGCGACGGAACTATTCTTGACGTAGTAAAAGAGATTAAACCGTTCGAGTTTTAATTAAAAAATACAAACGAGGAGTCAGGAATTAAAGTTTCCTGCTCCTTTCTTTTTTCGTTATGTCAAAATTTGAAAAACTTCTTAAGCGAATCAAGTCTATGAACAAAGATATGCGATTTGATGAGCTTAAAAAGGTACTTGAGTCTTATGGCTATACAATGAGTTCACCTTCTAGCGGAAGTAGTCATAGAACTTTTCGCAAGTTTGGTAAAATGCCAATCACAATCCCCGATACTGAACCTATAAAACTCGCTTACGTTGTTATGGTTAAGCGAATTATTGAGGAAAATGAAAACGAGAGTGAATAAATCATGAAAAACTTAAATTATTATATGAATTTGCCTTATAAGCTCGAAATCATTCCTGATATTGACGAGGGCGGTTATACAGCAAGTTTTCCAGAACTTCCAGGCTGTATAACGTGCTCTGAAACGTGGGAAGGCGTTTTGGCCAATGCTTATGATGCGAAGCGAGTATGGCTCGAAGCAGCTCTTGAAGACGATATAGAAATTTCTGAACCTATAATTCTGACTCAAGTAGATATTATAAATAAGGAGAGTTATATTAATTGAGAAAAAATCGTGTTCTTGTAACTGGCGGAACGGTTATATTAGGTAAAATCCCTACCTCGATAATCTTGAGGGGGGTATCAAAATACTTCAAAATACAAATACAATAAGGGACGTACGCTATGCGGGAAGAGAAAATTCGCGTTGTGTACGCTACAAACGCAGCAATTCATCACACAAAAATTTTATGTGAAGCGTTTCTTAACAATAACGAACTAGAAGACTTTCATTTAATCATCACAGAATCTTTAAACGAAGAATATATTAATCTTGGTCTCAGCGAAGACGCCAATCACGATTACATCATTGACGCAAGAAAAGACAAGCAAGCCGCGATAAATGCAATTAATGATTGTGATTTAATGCTCGGAACATATTATGCAAGCAATCTAATGCAAGAGCGCATTGCGTCCGGCAAGCTGACTTTTATAACGTCAGAACGAATTTTCAAACCTTACAATTCTCTTTTCGTAAATATAGCTAAAAACATAGCTCGCTGGTTCAAATTCAAATTACTTCTTACAAAATATCATTATTACAATGAAAATATTTATTTCTTGTTAATCGGCCACTATGCACCGCGCGATTACATGAGGCTAGGAGTCAAGAAAGAACATATTTTGAAATTCGGATATTTTCCCGCGCTAAATGTAACGAGCAGAAAAAATTATTTTCTTGGTGACGTCATTCATTTACTTTGGGTAGGCAGGCTCGTCGCATGGAAACACCCCGAATATGCTGTGCGAGTTTGTAAATATTTGACTCAAAAGGGCTATCGAGTTGACTTAAAAATCGTCGGCAACGGTGCAGAAGAAGCTAATCTAAAACAAGAAGCTCAGGGTTACGAAAACATTCACTTGCTTGGCGGCTTGCCTACGGAACAAGTTAGAAAAATAATGTCCGAGTCTGATATATTTTTGTTCACAAGCAATCAGGCCGAAGGCTGGGGCGTGGTTTTGAATGAGGCAATGTCCGAAGGAATGTGTGTAATAGCAAGTGAGTCCGCCGGGTCAACAAACGAATTAATCAAAGACGGAACTAACGGCAAAATTTATAGTCTCGACAGTCTGACAGAATTGAAAGCCGTAACAGAGCAGATTATTAATCACAAAGAAGAAATTCCCAGATTAGGACAACAAGCCCAACTTACAATAAAAGAAAATTGGAGCGCGACCGCCGCTATTGAAAATTTAATTAAAAAATATCGCGACTTAAAAAATTGAGGCATCAGGAAAAAATCATTCATTCCTCATTCCTCATTTTTCACAAGTCCCGGTTTGGCTTCGTTCTCTTTTGAAATTTTTTCCGGCGTTTCGTCCGCAACAAGTTTCCCATCACGAAATCTCAAAACTCGTTCGCTCCATGTCGCTATATCAGGCTCGTGAGTTACTAAT
>CAJORD010000097.1 GCA_905236605.1 uncultured Synergistales bacterium
TCTTTGTACCACCATAAAACTCTGTTGATGTTATTTATGCTTGGAATATTATAAGCTGTAACAATCGCTTCAACGAACTTCGACACCGTTAGAGAATCTGCTCCAAAAATAGATTTATTTAAACAAATGGCATTTATTCTCCCGTTTTCATTGAATGATAATTCAGTTGGAAATTTTTCCTGGCGTTCAGATAATTTGTAAGCGAGTTTTTCTATCGGAGAAATTTTTTCGAGGCTGTTCAGAAAATCTTCAAGAGCTAAGCTTTGATTTTTTAATTCGCTGTAAAGGCCAGTAATTTTTGGAACTTTGAAGCTAAAATTTTTAAGACGTTGCGCAGTTACTTCGCCGGTGAAATAAATAAGAGCGTAGCCATTGCTCCCCGTGATTTCGAGATAAAAAGCTAATCCCTTATTATTGATGCCCCAAGATACATAGTCCTGCAAAGATTTTTTCATGCCGAGCTGCAAACCCTTAATTTTGGGGCCAAAGCCGTCTTTGTAAACCGCATAGGGATCAATGCAAAACGCTGCGGAAGTTAAGCAAAACACGAGACAACACGCGATAAAAAAACTTTTCACAGTTTTCAAATTCAAAATAAATTTCCTCATCTGTCAATTAAAAATTTTGCGCCAGACAATAACTTTTTAACGAAGAAACCACCTAGCGCCTATTTTAAGCACACGACTACTAAACAGTCCTATCGTTGCTATGCTATAATAATCAATAGACAAGATACGACAGAAGCGCAATCGCCCCGAAGTCGAATGCCATAGTTAAATAAATTCTAAAGTTGAAAATATTATAGCATAAATTTCTTGTCTTTATTTTTGTTGCAAAATTTCTTTTTGCCTTGCCTATATTCTTATCTGCAAACTTTGAAAGACGTTATAATATGCGAATTGTGTTTTAGCACAATGAGGGAGCGATTTTCATGTATGAATTAATTAACGTTGCCGGGGAAAGTTATTTTATTCAAAGCCCAGCAAAAATCGGACTCGTGAAATTAAATGATAATGACGTTTGCTTGATTGACAGCGGGAGCGACAAAGAAGCAGGCCGCAAAGTCCGTCAAGTTCTCGACGCTAACGGCTGGAAACTGACAGCGATTTATAACACTCATTCAAATGCCGATCACATAGGCGGCAATAAATATTTACAAGCTCAAACGGATTGCAAAATTTTCGCGCCTGGCATCGAATGCGATTTCACTAATCACCCGCTTCTTGAAGCTTCGTTTTTATACGGCGGCTATCCTACCAAAGAATTGAAACATAAATTTTTGATGGCACAAGAAAGCGCAGCCGAGTATCTAACTCCAGAAAAATTGCCATCGGGCTTTGAAATAATTTCTTTGCCGGGACATTTTTTCGACATGGTAGGCTTCAGAACTCCAGATGATGTTGTTTATATCGCCGATTGTCTTTCAAGTTTGGAAACTCTCAACAAATATCACATAACTTTTATTTATGACGTCGCTGAATATTTGCGAACTTTAGAAAAAGTCAAAGAGTTGAAAGCAAAATTTTTTGTCCCCGCTCACGCTGAAGTTAGCGAGAATATTTCAGAGCTTGCTCAATGCAACATCGAAAAAGTAAATGAAATTTCAGAAGTGATATTAAAAATTTGTGCAGCACCGCTGAACTTTGAAAGCATTCTTCAAAAATTATTCGCCGAATATAAATTAACTATGAATTTTGAGCAATATGTCTTAGTCGGCAGCACGGTGCGTTCTTATTTATCATGGCTCAAAGAAATTGGGAAACTCAACGCATTTTTTGAAAATAATTTCTTGCTGTGGTCAGTATAAAGAATAAAGCTGTCATAAGAAAAGACAAAAAAAGCCCCTTTAGGGCTGGTTAGTGATATGTCTTATAGGTCTGAGCAAAGCAAGTCAAGTTTACGACGCTGGTGATTGGGACTCTTTAGTCCCATAGGTTGATTGCACCGGTCTCTTGACCATTCACCCAATATGCCTTGCCCTCGTCAACTCTGATATATGCTTTGTCAACTGTTCCAATTTTAACTTGAAGCTCTTCAAGTGTTATTTCTTGTCCTGTCGGAGATTGAAGAATTAAAACCGCTGCATTTTGTTTTTCAGGTGCTTTAAACTCGATTGCTTGTCCATAATATTTTTTCCACGCTGCGATCTGGTGCCAATCCATTTGATAAGCCTCTGCCACACAACGTGTTCCAAGGGCTGCTGCTTTAGCAACAATTAAAGATTTTTCCTCAGGTGTATAACTTTTTTTCTTGTGTGGCAGACCTCCCTGGCCCGGCGTAATTTTTGTTTCCATAATTTCATTATCTCCATAAAAATTAATTACTATGATCATTATCACAGCGAGCGTAATTTTATCACATTTTATGAATTTCAATGCACAGTTAAGCCACGCGCACTCTTCATTTTAGCAAACTATTTAAACAGAAAAACCGCCTTCTCAGCGGTTCTTTTATATTGCAACGGTATTAACTAAATTATATTCTGGTGGCGGCACCTGGATTCGAACCGGGGACAACGCGGGTATGAACCGCGTGCTCTAGCCAACTGAGCTATACCGCCTTTTAAAA
>CAJORD010000098.1 GCA_905236605.1 uncultured Synergistales bacterium
TTAGATTTTATTTCGTTGATATAGTCGGGAAGTTCATAACTCAAAAGTCTAGTTTTCGCTCCGGCTTCGTCGATTAAATCAATTCCCTTATCGGGCAAGTAGCGATCTTGAATGTAGCGCGAAGAAAGTTTTGCGGCCGCGTCGATCGCGTCTTCAGTGAAGATTACGTTATGATGATTTTCGTATCTGTCCTTCAGACCTTTCAAAATTAAAATCGAGTTATCGATGTCGGGCTCCTCAACTTGAACGGGCTGGAAACGTCGCTCAAGTGCCGCGTCACGCTCAACATATTTGCGATATTCGTCTTGCGTCGTTGCGCCGATAAGCTGAAAAACTCCGCGCGATAATTCCGGCTTCAAAATATTCGCTGCGTCAGTGGCTCCTTCAGCATTGCCCGCGCCGATTATAGTGTGAACTTCGTCAACGAATAAAATTACGTCGCCTTTGCTGTCCGTAAGTTCCTTGACGATTCGGCGAAGACGTTCTTCAAATTCGCCGCGATATTTTGTGCCAGCTACAAGAGTTCCCATGTTAAGTTGCACAATTCGTTTGTCGATTAACGGGTCCGGAACAATTCCCGAAGCAATTTGACGCGCAAGGCCTTCGACGACTGCGGTTTTACCGACACCGGGGTCGCCGATTAAAACGGGATTGCACTTTGTGCGACGACATAGAACTTGCATAAGGCGCTTAATTTCTTTCTCGCGACCGATTACTGGGTCTAGTTCGCCGTTCTTGGCTTTCTCTGTTAAATCTATTCCTAAATGGTCAAGCGTAGGAGTTTTAACTTTTACTTTTCGCTTTGTATCTTTATCTGCATTATTATTTGGAGCGATTTTGCGTCCGGCAGTGCCCGAAAGAATTTCATTAACTTGTTTCAAAACTGAAAACGGCGTTATGCCCATGGACTTAAACTGCTGAACGACAAGCCCGGAGTCGTCAGCCAAAATTCCAAGCAAAATATGCTCGGTGTCGACGTAATTCACGCCCATCTTTCTAGCTTCGGCCATAGCGAGGTCTAAAGCGCGACGCATTCGAGGACTTAAAGGGAGGTCAACGGCCTTTGAAATAACATCTTGCGACTTTCCGATTAAATCTCTAATGTGAGCGGCGAAATTTTCAGGGTCAACGCCAAGTTCTGCGAGTGCCTGACAAGCTACCCCGCCGCCTTCCTGTAAAACTCCTAGTAACAAGTGCTCTGGCTCTACCATAGTGTGCCCGAGGTTCAAGGCTTCTTGATGAGCAAGCTGCACAACTCTTTTGCCTCTATCTGTATAAAATTGCCACATAAATTTTTCTCCTTATTCTTCACTCATTAAAACATTTAACATCTTCTTTAATAACGTAGCATTGTCTTCAGGGTCTGAAAAACGAGTTTGATCTTTGAGAGCGATTTCAATCAAAAGGCGCTCTCTGTTAGTTATAAAATTTCTTTCTTTCAACGTTTCGAGGAGGCGGGAAGCTTCTCTTGTTGAAATTTCTGAGCCGACTAAATCATTAACGTGATTAACTTTTTCTTTTGCATTGTCGCAACTGATTCTTAAAATTTTTATGTAGCCATATTCGCCGCGTCTGCTCTCGATTAAATAGCCGTGTTGCGGACTGAAACGACTTCGCAAGACGTAATTAATTTGACTCGGGACGCAGCCGAACATTTCTGCGAGTTCTTTGCGTCGAAGACTTATAAAATTTTCTTCGTCCCTGTCCTCGAAGCACTCAAGAATATATTTCTCAATGCTGTGCGAGAGGTTGTCATTCATCTGCATAAAATTTTTCAACTCTTTTCACTTATAATTTTCATTCTTAAGGATTATATTTTGAATGTCAATATTAATCAACTTAAAAATTTGACGCTTGGCAATACACGAATATAAAATCTAAAATTAAAATGCAAAGGAGAGAGAAAGAATTTGGACGAAGAAATTTTAGAAATTAAAAAGTATCCTGACCCGGTTTTGAAAAAAATCTCACAACCGGTCGAAGTTTTTGATGAAGAACTTGCGAAATTTGTTGAAAAATTATTTGCGTCAATGCACGCTCATGACGGTGTAGGACTTGCTGCCCCGCAGGTCGGGGTTTTGAAAAAAATTGCCGTCGTCGAATATGAAGGCAAAAGTTACGTTTTAATAAATCCGAAAGTCGTTGACCAAAAAGGAACTCAAGAGGGCGAAGAAGGCTGCTTGAGTTTCCCCGGAATTTATGCGAACGTCCTGCGGCCTCAATGGGTGAAAATTGAAACTCAAGATTTGAATGGCGAAGTTCAAACGCTCGAAGGCGAAGGCTACGTGGCGCGCGCGTTTCTGCACGAAATGGATCATCTTAACGGGAAATTGTTCATGGATTATCTTTCTAATCTAAAAAGAAACGCCATTAAGAAAAAAATTTCAAAAAACACCGGAGGACACTTCTAATTTTGAAATTAAAAAATATTTGGTTCATAGGGACGGGAAATTTTGCCGTGCTGTGTCTCGAAGGACTTATTAAAAACGGCTTGACGTTCTCAAAAATCGTAACTGGCCTCCCAACTCGTTCAGGACGAAACGGCAAAGAAAATCCTTCGGCCGTCGAATTAAAATCTGAAGCTCTTGGCCTCGACGCTACAAGGACAGGAAAGTTAAATGACAACGCCGAATTAATTTCAGAACTTGAAAACGAAACGCCCGAATTAATTTTTGTGATTGACTTCGGACAAATTATAAAATCGCCGTTCCTTGACGCCCCGAAATATGGCTGTCTTAATATTCACCCGTCGTTGTTGCCAGAATATCGCGGCGCAGCTCCGATACAACGCGCTTTACTCGACGGTAAAAATTATACGGGCGTGAGCGTCTTTCAACTTGTCAAAGCCATGGACGCGGGAGCAATTTTGACGCAAGAAAAATTTTTTATCCCGGACGACTTTAACGCTTCTGATTTATATCGTGAACTTTCAAAAATAGGTTCTCGGATTGCCGCGGAAGCTCTTGAAAAAATTCCTGAATTTGATTTAACGCCGCAAGACGATTCACAAGCGACTTTCGCAGATAAACTAGATAAGAAAGATTTTGAAATTTCGTTTTCAATGACGGCAAAAAATTTTTGCGACACCGTTCGCGCTCTGGATATGTCAGGCGGAGCTTATGCCGTTATAAAAAATAAGCGCGTGAAAATTTGGCGCGCAAAATTTCATGATGAAGTTTCAAAAGGCGCGGGAGTTGTCGTAAGTTGCGAAAATAATCCCGTGATTGCGTGCAGTGATTTTTGTGTCGAGTTAATCGAAGTTCAAAGCGAGGGCAAGAACCGCACAACCGGCGGCGAATGGTCAAGAGGACTGCGGCTTAAAATTGGCAATATTTTATTATAAAAAAAAACTTCTGGGCTTTGAGTCCAGAAGTTAAAAATTACTTTCTGCGTTTTGATCTTGAGCGTGAAGACGCGGAGCCTAATTTTCTGAGTGCCTTTTGAGCTGGCTCGTAGTCAGGATTAATTTCAAGGGCTTTACCGTACCAATATCTTGCGTTATCAATGTCGCGCAACGCTTGAGCAACTTCTCCGGCCTTATACGCTGCCAAATAATCTCCTTCATATGCTTCAAAGAGTTTTGTAAATTCATCATACGCTTTCTTGCTTGTTCCGTACTGACGTAAATTCAAATGATGTATTCTAAGCGTGTTCTTCTCGCCTGAAGATAAATTATAGTAAGTCGCGATGACTTTCGCCGGGTCCGTCGAATAATTTTCGTAATCATAATTTGCGCTTGCTGATACTACAGGCTGCGTTGTAGTTGTGGGGTCAGGTTCGGGGTCTGGTGTTGAAACTGCGGGACTTTCGATTGGTTCGGCTGGAGTTTCTGCCGGGACTTCAGCGACAGCGGGAGCCTCTTGCTCTTTTTTGGTCTTGCGTCGCTTTGTCGAAGTCGTTTTCTTTTCTTCTTTTGCCTTTGAACCTTTGCTTGCCTTAGTGGCCTTCTTAAATTCTTCGGCTAAGATGCTCGCTAAAGTGCTGTTGCCGGTGAGGGCCTTTTGAATTTTGGGAGCAAGCTGCGCGGTAGCGTTAAAAATTGCGTCGCCTTCAATTCCGCTGAAACCTGAATCATGCAGCCCGAACCACTGTGTCGCCAATCCTGTGCTTGACTTTGACGCCACACCTGAAGCACTCTCTGCGCAAACGATTTCGCCGGTTTCGACTTTCACAACTCTAATATCAAGGTCGGCTTTCACTTTTTCTTCGTTTGTGCTCAAGGACACCCACGGAAGAGGGACATATCCGCCGGAATGAGCGTGCCCAAGATTTGTGATTGACCCAAGAAGCATATATTCAGCCCCGGCAAGTTTTCCGATTTCAGCCGCCGATTTTGGATCAACAAGTCCCGACATTCCGAGCCTTAATTCTCTTGCGATGTCGTCAAGTCGTTCACGTTCGACGAGCATAATATCATCAGCCTTGAATAAAAGGCGTGCGAAGAAGTCGCTAATTCCTGCCGCCATACTGTCAGGCACGCCGTAAGTTTTGCTTGTGAATTTCATAATGCCGAGTCGGACGCGTTCATTTGAACCGAGCCCAATATCCGGAAGGCTCATCGCGGAAGTGCAAGTGGCAAAAACAAAAACGCACAGAGCCGCAAATAAAATTTTTTTCATTAAAATCACGCTCCTTATTTAGTCTGTCCAGTCGTATTGATTCATTTCGTTCACGTGTTTAATGACCGCGTCACGAGTTGCCGCTGCGAGGATTCCTCCGTAGCTTCCACCAGCACCACCGATGAAGAAGCCTTTATAGCCTGCTCCGGCTGCGCCGATTTCGCGTTTTGAGCTCCCCTGCTCGCTGTTGACATAGACAAGTTCGCCGGTCGTGTTGTCGATTATGCGAATGTCCAACGTTACATAAGCTGTCTTTGCCGCTGCCGCACCGCCGATTATCCTAAGGCCAGCCGCGCCACCCTTGACGTTATAGTGATAAAGAGTAACCGCGCCTGTGAGAATATATTCGGAGCCTTTGAGCCTTCCGACTTGCGGAGCCGTTGACTGATCCATTAATCCCGACTGCCCCAAACGAATTTCATCGCCGATATAGTCAAGTCGTTCACGTTCGAGCAAATTAAAAATTCCAGCGTTGCCAAGTTCAGTTGTGAACATGTCCGTGATAGCATCGACGGGGACGTTAGTATTAGTCTTGTTTGCAAATGGTCTAATCGTAAGACGAGGACGCGCTGAAAAACTTGCTTGCGGTTTCGGCTTTGCAGCATAGGCCGCGCACGAGAGCGACATTAAAATCGCGACAACCAGTAAAACAAATAAAAATTTACGTTTCATTTATAAAACCTCCGAATTAAAAAATAATTAAAACATCTGAGCTAATCCTTCACGTACAGCCGCTTCGATCGCTTTTTGCTGTGCTTCATCAGGAGTATATCCGACTGCTTTGCCTTGAGCTGTCTTTCCGCCGAGCTTCGTTCCTCGCGACGTAACCGCAATCATAGCTGCTTGAGCCGTGGCCGTGTAGAGCCTGAATTCATTTACGACTGGGCGACCGGCTTGGACGCGTGCGACTATCGTAGCTGTAGCGTTATAAGTTCCGTTTAATTTCAAAATTGCTGAAACGTTGCCTTCGAGAGCATATCTTGCAGCTTTAGCACGAGCGGCGGCGGCACGTAATTTTTTCATGCGTGCTTCGTCAACAACTCTGTAACCGTTCGCGGCAAGTTCTTCGATTATCATAGCTTCGGCTGTCGCTATGTGCATGGGGTCGTAACCGTCAACGACAACACCAATATCTCCGGTATTTGGTAAAACGGGCCTATTGAGGCTGTAATCGTATTCAGCTTCGGGAGCGCGGCCTGTGCGTCGGAGTTTTGCAGCGTCAGCTACGTTTATGCTTACGAGACAGAACGCTACAACACCGAGCGCAAAAATTATTTTTGAAAAATTAGTTCGTGCTATCTTCAATTTCATTTTTAACTCCTCCTGTGGAATTTTTAATAAAACTTCCAGTTACTGAAAAATTTTCTACGCCATCGACTTCGATATTATTATCACTCAAGAACGCGGCAAGACGTCGCGAATTAACTGGCGAATTTATAATCTCGAGAGTCAAAATTTTATTTTTATAATTCATTTCCATGTCCGCATCGTCAAGAAATTCGCGCAAAGCGTCCTCAATCATTCCTGCGTCTTTGAAAGAATTTACATTTGAAATTATGACCGTGATTTTTGATTCCGGAGCTGCCGGGCTTAGCTTTGGCTCTTCTTTTTCTTCCGGTGGGACGTGAGCATTAATCGTTTGAGCCGTAAGCGCGTCAACTTCAACACCGATTTCAGACAAAAACGAAGCTGCTTTTCGGGCCGTGTTCTCTGAAACTAAATCGATTTCGAGCAAGTTATCTTTGTAAGAACGTTCAAAGACATCTCCATTTTTGCCTGAAAACTCCCCGAGAGCTTTCTCGATTCGTTCAACGTCCTTGAAAGTCGCGCTTGCAATTTTTATGTTGACTGTAACGCCGCCGAGAGCCGAACCCGCTGAAGCCATGTTATACGCAATTTTGTAAACAAGTTCTTCGGCTGCCGTCGCTGCGGCTGCTCTGAAACATCTATCAGCACCGCCTCCGACAGTTTGAGCAGGCTTCTTGCCCGTCGAGTGGCTGACGGTCTTGGAGCTAATTTGATAAGCTGTCTGTGTCAAGACGGCTTTTAATTGAACAGTTCCGCTGACGCCATATAATTGAACACCATAAACTTTTTGTTTTGCAAAGGCTCCCGCGATTGCGCGACCGACGATTATAATATCCGCGCGAAGAGTCCGGGCAGCCTCGGACAATTTCACGGGGTCTTCAAAGGCTTGCGACGGGTCTAAATGCAAAAGGACTTTCGCTTGGTCGGGATCAACAATTAAATAGCCGGCTTTTTCAAAAATTCTTATTAATTCTGTTTCCGTCGTTGAAATGAAAGGCCGCGAACCGCCGACGCGTTCATCAACTAAAAACATAATTCGAGGATTGCCGAGCATTGCTATGACGTCAGGGCCGAGCGTTCCATCGAGAGCCTTCTCGCCGACTTTGCAGACGCCTTTGAGATTTAACACGCCGTCTTTATCAACAAACTCTTCAGTAACTTTGAAATCTTTTACGATGCCTTTCGACTTTGAAAAAACTTTGTCGCGAGTAACTGTGAAATTTTCCATTTCTGTTATCCCAGCTACGCAAGCACCGAGAGCTTTTTCAAGTGCGTCCCTGTAAGCCATTCGCCGAGCCTCTTCACGCGCAGTCTTTTTGGCTCCGTTGACGACAGGCGCGTATCCTTCAGCGTCATCTACAATATACATTCCGCCCGACAACGTTACTTTAGCTTCAGCACCGCAGGCCAAGAGCAAAATTAATAAAACAGCTGCAAATTTTTTCATGTTTCTTTACCTCTTTATATAGCCAGTAACGGTGTAAATATTTCCGTCCCAAGTTTCGCTCGTGATTATGATCCCGCGAATTATTCCCGACGCTGAATAATTCATGCTCGCCTTCAATAATAAATTTCTTTGAAGGTCAACGATTGCCCCGCGACGCGCCAAAATTTTTCCTTGCGAAAGCGTCTCACTGAAAGCCGGGAGCCGTCCTTGCCCTGAAGCTTCAAAAATTTCTCCGTGGGCTGCACACGTCATCAACGAAGACAGAATTACGAACGCAAAAAATTTTTTCATGTTATCTGCTCACGATTATGACTTTGCACTCTTTGCGAAAATCATAAGAACTGCTTCGGACTTTTGCAGCGTCAGAATTTGAAATATAAATATCTACGTTGTTTTTTCCAAGTCGAACGGCTTTTGCGACAATCGGCGAAGGACTCACAAAAACATCTCCGCGCGCTACGTTAATGTTATTGAAGTAGGCGCAGATTCCTGACTGAAGATAATTTTTTTGATTTACAAAATTCATTCCGTAGACGGGGCGGCCTTTGGTGTCATAGACATTAAACGACATGGCCGGGACATATGGCAAGTGCCGAACGTCAATAACAAGTCCTGAGTAACGCGCTCTGCTCTTTTTAGGCGCGGGCTTTTTCGGAGCGCGAGGAGCCGGGGCCGGAGTATCATCGACGTAAATTTCTACGTCAGGAGTAGCTCCGACTTCGGGATAAACGACAGGCGCGGGCGGAATGTGAGGCGCGATTACGGTTCTAATTTGTCCGAGTCTGATTCGGCCTTTTATTGTGTACGCTTCGCCGTCCCATTCGCCACTTATAGCTTCGACGTTGCGAATTATGCCGTGAATTTCGCTTCGCACTTTGTCATTTGCCATAAAGTCTTCCATGGTTGTTTGTGCGTCAATTTGAACGCCGACCATAAATTCAAGCAAATTTCTTTGAAGGTCAACCATTGCGCCGCGGCGTGCGAGAGCTTTCGCTTGTGCTCCTTTTGTTCCTGTGGGAGCGACGGCCATACCTGTGGCTTCGACGTAATTATTTGTCCAATCTACGAGGCCTTTTTCTTTTTGGGTTACAACAGAATTTGAAGTGGTTGTTGTGCCTGTTGTCTTATCAACTTCGACGAACTCAGCAGAGGCTGATGACAATAAGACAGACACAACTAACAGGAGAGCGAAAAAAATCCGACAAATTTTCATGGTAAAGCCTCCATATGTTTTAATTTTTTAATGTTCAAATGATTTTCAATTCTATCATAGCGGAGGGCGATTAACATTAGGCAAGTTTTAATTTCTGCGTTATAATTACTGAAAATAAATATTTCACAGAACTAAAAGGTGCAGGTGTTTCTATGCCGGAGAAAAAAAATCTTGATATTAATAACGTTGAAGGCATTGAAGAAATTTGCGTTGAGGAAAACAAAATCTTTGACGGAAAAATTTTGAATCTTCGATGTGATAAAGTTCGCACGCCTTCGGGACATATTGCCTCGCGTGAAGTTGTAGAACACAAATCCGCTGTCGGAATGTTAGCAGTAACTGATCGTAAAACAGTTTTGCTAGTTCGACAATATCGTTATGCCGTTCATGAAGCTACGCTTGAAGTTTGCGCGGGGCTGATTGAAGAAGGTGAGGACCCGGCACAGGCCGCCGAGCGCGAAATGCAGGAAGAACTCAACGTGAAGGCGAGAAATCTTTATCGAATCGGCGATTTTTACGCTTCGCCGGGATTTTGCACAGAGCTTTTCACGTTGTTCGTAGCGGACGGGCTTGAAAAATCATCATTGCCGCAAGATGAAGATGAAAATGTTTCGGTTGTTGAAATTTCTTTTGAAGACATACCGATCATGATTAAAAATGGAAAAATACGAGACTCGAAGACTTTCGCGGCTCTTTCGTGGCTTATGGCGAAGGAGGGGATCGCCCCTGAATGATATTGATGTAAAAGCGTCGTTGTAGTTTTTTCGGAAAATCAATCAAAAATTTTTTTAAGGAGAGTATTTTACACAATGTTAAAAAATTTTAGAATCACGGGCAAGCTCGGGATTGGATTCGGGATCGTACTTTTGCTTTTCGGTGTCGCAGTGTTCTTAAGCTGGACAAGTCTTTCAGCAGTTCAGAGCGATATTGATTTCCTTCAGGACGTCGTTGCAGGCGTTTTAAAAACAGCGGATCAATTAAGTTCCACAATAAACACGATTTTTAGCGACGTTCGCAACTTGAGATTTACTGAAAGCGATGAAGAGATTAATAGCGTAACGACTTCCGTAAACGACCTTCGTAATCAGATTGACGCAGGCAAAAGACTTTACGCTTCAAATCCTAAACTCGTTAGCCTCGCCAATCTTGCCGAGATGGAAAATATCCTTCGCACAAGTTCCGCCACTTTAGACAGAACAATCGCAATGATTCGCACAAAGCGAACAGTGCAGGCAACACTCGAAAAAGAAATCGATAAGATGACCACGTTATTAAACAACGTCGTCGAATATCGTTACAAAATGGTAGTTGACGATATAAAGAAAAATATCGAAGGTCATGACTACGAACGAGACTTTGACAGAGTAAAAGGGATCGAAGCTCTAAGATTGTCTTTCTCGAATACAGTCAGAAACTATTACGCTGCTATGTGGCACACTGATGCAAAGATGATGAACGACATCGTCAATCAGCTCGTCAATGGTGAGAACAGATACAACGCATATTATGAAAGTTCTCGCGTTCAGGAAATCAGAGACATGATGAACGCCGGACGAGGAGTTTTCACAACTCTTAAAAACGGCTTCAATGATATGCTCAACTCCTTCACGCAGACTGGCCCGATGTTCGATCAGTTATATAAAGACTGCACCGACTTGGGCTCAATATCCGACAAACTCACGCAGGCGGGTTTAACGAGAATCACGGACCTTACAAAGGCGAGCTTCGAGGCCATCGGAAGTTCAATCACTTTAATGATCGCTCTTGCCATCGTCGCTATAGTCGTCGGTATCGGAATTGCGTTGATGATTGCTAAGTCAATTTCTAAACCGCTCGGCCGCGTCGTTGAACTTTGCGGCAATGCAAGCCACGGCGATATGTCAATCGTTCGCGACGACTTCCACTATGAAGGCAAAGACGAACTTGGCGACCTTGGCGACGCGCTGTCAGAAATGTTCTACTCACTTAGCACAGCGATTGCCGATATTCGTGGACTTGCAATTACCAGCCATGATACGTCAGCCCGCATGAAAGAAGACGCGACAAAGAACACAGAATATGCCAATAACGTACGCGCAAGTGTTGCAAACGTCGTTAAGTTAATGGAAGGCAACGCGTCATCACTTCAGGAAAGCAACGCCGGTACGGAAGAAATGTCAGCCGCTTCAATGACGAGCGCACAGGCCGCTACGGATTGCGCAGAGTTTATCTCGAACATGACGACCGTAACGGGCAACGCCGTCAACACGGTTAAAGAAGCCATTGCGAACATCGTAATTCTTCAGAAGAAAACAAAAGAAAGCGGAATTAAACTTCAGGAACTCGTCGAGAACTCCAACAAGATCAGCGAGTTCATCGGAGACATTACTTCAATCGCTGACCAGACGAACTTGTTAGCACTCAACGCCGCTATCGAGGCAGCTAGAGCCGGTGAAGCAGGACGTGGATTTGCAGTCGTCGCTGAATCAGTGCGTAAACTCGCCGAAGAGTCCAGCAGAGCCGCCGAGAACGTCAGAGGCTTAATCGAAACGTTACAGACAAGCGTCAGAGAGACGAAAACATCAAGCGATGAAACAGCAGTGTTACTTGACGAAACGACAGAGAAGGCAAACGGCGCGCAGGATTCACTTGCTGAAGCTATCGGCCAGATTGACAAGGCTAACGACAGAATCCAGAACATCGCCGCAGTCGCTCAGGAGCAGGCCGCTTCAAGCCGTGAAATCGCCGCCGGTATCGACAACGTAACGAAGGCCACGTCAGAAATCCTTAACCATCTTGAGAGCATCAAGAACGACATGGACGAGACGGCGTTAATCGCTGAACGTGCCGCCGAGGGTGCAGTTGAGCAGACAGGACTTGTCGAGAGCATCACCGAGTCGCTTTCACAGTTTAAGATTGAACACGAAGGCGCGAAGAAAGCTCCGGCTCGTAAGCCAGCAGCAACAGCAGCTAAAGCGCTTCCGGCAAAGAAAAAATAAAAATTCGTAAATAACAAGTTAAAACCTTCGCAGGCAGGATTGAATTAAAAAATCTTGCCTGTTTTTTTATAATTAAATCTTGGAGGTGTTTTTTAATGGGAATGCGTGGTATCCATACGTCAATCAATGACATCAGAAGAGCAATTTTTACAGAGGTCGCTCGACTCTCTTACAACTATAAAGACGGCGACTTATCAGAAATGGAATTAATCCCCTATCGAATTATCCCAGGCGAAGTTTCAACATATCGTGAAAGCGTCTTTCTTGAGCGCGCTATCATCGAAGAACGAATGCGCCTCGCTATGGGACTTCCTAAACGTTCAGCCGCCGAACATGCGCCGGTCTCATTAGGGGCCGAAGAATGCGTTCACCCGGAAAAATATTATCAGCCGCCATTAATTAATATAATCAAGTTCGCGTGTCATTCATGCCCGGATAACAAAGTCGTAATCTCTGACCAGTGTCAAGGCTGTCTAGCTCGTCCGTGTAGTCAAGTCTGTCCTAAGGACGCAATTTATTTTGAAGGCGGCAAAGCTCACATCGACGAAACGAAATGTATCAAGTGTGGCCGTTGCATGGGAGTTTGTCAGTACGGCGTAATTTTAAGAATGGAAAGACCTTGCGCTAAGGCCTGCGGAATGAAGGCCATCTACACCGACGAATACGGACGCGCAGAAATTAATCAAGATAAGTGCGTGAGCTGCGGAATGTGTTTAGCTAATTGTCCGTTCGGAGCCATTGCCGACAAAGCTCAAATTTTTCAATGTATTCAAGCGATCCGAAGCGAAACTCCTGTTTATGCCGCAATCGCCCCCGCTGTAGCTGGACAGTTCGGAAAGGATTTAACGCCTGAAAAAATGCGCGCTGCCTTTAAAGCTATTGGATTTACTGACCTCGTAGAAGTTGCGATAGGCGCGGACTTATGCACGTTGCAAGAGGCCGAAGATTTTATAAAAGAAGTCCCGGAGAAATTGCCATTTATGGGAACGTCATGTTGCCCGGCGTGGTCAGTGATGGCTAAGAAAGAATTTCCGCAATATGCCGAATGTATCAGCATGGCTTTGACGCCTATGGTCTTGACGGGGCGATTATTAAAGAAAGAACACCCGGATTGCAAAGTCGCTTTCATCGGGCCTTGTGCAGCCAAGAAACTCGAAGCAAGCCGCAGAACTATTCGCAGCGATATTGATTTCGTCTTGACGTTTGAGGAAGTCGCAGGAATGTTTGAAGCTCGCGAAGTTGATTTTAATTCGCTCGAAGAAATCCCCGTGCCTAATGCCGCAAGCGCAGACGGAAGAGGCTTTGCCGTCAGTGGCGGAGTAGCGTCGGCGGTCGTCAACTGTATCAAACACACTCACCCCGATTTAGAAATTAAAGTCGAACACGCTGAAGGGCTCGATAATTGTCGAAAGATGCTTCAGCTTGCGAAGGCCGGAAAATATAACGGCTATTTGCTTGAAGGCATGGCTTGCCCGGGCGGTTGTGTAGGCGGAGCCGGGACTGTCGAATTAATTACACAGGCCGCTAACGAAGTTGCAAAGATAAAAAAGAAAACGGCCAAGGCTCACGCTTATGAAAGCGAATATGAAACAATTCTCCCTAGCCTCGAAGAATAATTATTCATGTTATAATTTCAACGTAACAAAATTTTTTTGAGGAGGATATCAACATGGCGAACAAGTACGCAGGTACAAAGACAGAAAAAAATTTGCAAGCGGCTTTTGCAGGAGAGTCGCAGGCTCGCAACAAGTATACTTATTTTGCTTCAACCGCCAAGAAAGAAGGCTATGAGCAAATAGCGGCGTTGTTCCTCAAAACCGCCGACAACGAAAAAGAACACGCTAAAATCTGGTTCAAAGAGCTTGAGGGAATCGGAGACACAGCAGCTAACCTCAAAGCGGCAGCCGAAGGCGAAAACTACGAATGGACCGACATGTACGAAGACTTTGCTAAGACAGCCGAAGAAGAAGGCTTCAAAGCTCTTGCAGTTAAGTTCCGTCTCGTCGCAGCAATCGAGAAACATCACGAGGAACGTTATCGCGCTTTATTAAAGAACGTCGAAGCGCAGGAAGTTTTCGCCAAGAGCGAAGTAAAAGTCTGGGAGTGCAGAAACTGCGGCCATATCGTCGTTGGAACAAAGGCCCCGGAAATTTGCCCGACTTGTGCTCACCCGCAGGCTTATTTTGAAGTCAACGCAGAAAATTATTAAATCCGAAATTTTTTATCCCTTGTCTTAAATGGCGAGGGATTTTTTTTAATTAAATTCTCAAATTTCAAAATGAAAATCACAATCATAGGCGCTTCCGGTCATGGCCGAGTAGTGGCGGACGTGGCACACAAAGTAGGTTATGACGAAATAGAATTTCTTGACGACAACGCAAAAACAAAATTTTGCGGCGCTTGGCCTGTCGTTGGAAAATCAGAATTGGCTGCGAACGTTCAAAACGATTTATTTATAGCGATTGGAAATTCAAAAATCAGAAAATTATTAATGGAACGCTTCGCCGAAAAAAATTTTCCGGTTTTAATTCACCCGGCAGCAATCGTCGCTGAAGATGTCGAAATCAGAGCAGGCTCTATCGTAATGGCGGGAGCTGTGATTAATCCCGGCGCAAAAATCGGACGCGGCTGTATCGTCAGTATAAACGCCTCAATAGATCACGATTGCAAACTCGGCGATTATGTTCATGCGGCTGTAGGCTCAAGTGTCGGCGGCGGCGTTGAAATTGGCGATAACGTTTCGATTGGAACAGGCGCAATTATTGACCACAATTTGAAAATCTGCGCTGATTGTGTCATAAGTGCCGGTGCTGTTGTTCTTGAAGATAATCAAAAGTAAAAAATTAACTCCCCAATGGCTTTCGGAGAGTCAATTTTTAGAATCATAAAACGCTGTTGATAAAACTAGAATTAAGATTTTTATTTCTTTGTTTTTAGCACAGCCGGAGCAAGACAAAGAGCAAGCAGCAGGAACATAAACACATTCCTCACTCCTAACGCTTCACTTCTCACTAAAACACAGCCTCCGCTTGAGCCTTTTATAGTTTTGCCTCCGTTGTTCTGATATTCCGCAACAAGTTCAGCCGTATTGAACGTTAAATTTGCTTCGTCATTCCAAGTCTGGCCGCCATTCGTCGAAGTCTGAACAGGATTACGTCTGCTGGCTCTAAAGGATCTGAATCTTCTGCCGCAGGAAGGACAGCTGAAGCCGCCACGGTGTTTCCCGTCAGTTTTATGTCCGCACTGTTTACCCTCCAGCAGACTGCAGTATCTTTCGAGAGCGTGAATGTTTTTACGAGAGTGTAATTAAATGTTCCGTCCGCCGCTACCTGATTATCAGGATCTACCGGGCGAATCGTGTAATGCGCTATGTCAAAGTCGCTGTTGGCTTTATCCGGATTGTTGCTCTTGCTATAAGCCGCTAAAATAAAATCCTGTTCTTCAGTTTCGCCTTCTTCAAGCTCAAGCGTTATAGGGCCGGTGTATTTTACAGGCTCCTCTCCCACGCCTTTTAAGGTCAGCTGATAATAAATTTCAGCGTCAGGGTCTTCACAGAAAAGATAAATTTTTTGTGAGCCATAATAAACTCCCTCTGGCGGATAAGCGTATGGTTCTTCGACTTGAGGCGCGCCGTCAACAAATATTTCGAGAGTAACATCAGTGCTTACATTATCGGGATTACTTACATTTGCGGGCAGATTAACAGTTCCGCTGAACACATAAAAGCGCGGCGCATTCCCGTCTTCGGCTTTCTCGCCGGCGACTTCATTGTAAGAAATCCAGACCTCTTCATCTTCATCAATAAGGGAATCGCTGTTGTAGTAATAGCTCTCATAGTCCGACTCATTCCAAGTTACGGGCAATTTTTCAATGGCTCCGCTTTCATACAGGACATCAACGGACGTTCTCTGGCTCAATAAAGTTTTTACGTTTACGTCTTTCACATAATCTGAAACTAAATCGTCAACTTCTCCTACATCAAGAAGCACCTGATCTCCTTCGGCACTAATTTTTACTTCGGCAACGTTCAAGTAGTCCAAGTCCGAAAATTCAGCAACAGAAACAGCCGCAACCTGCGTTGTCTCATTTTCATACAGAGAATCATCAGCACGAAGCCAAGCCATCGCAACATTCGGGGAATGATTATCTCCGATTTTTGCAATATATTCGATCAAAGTAAACCGGTGAGATTGTCGAAGCTGAATTTATTCCGCAGTTTCGAACAGAAATTTTCAAAATTCTTCGTGTCGCTGGCATGAAGCGCGTACATGACATCTCGGAGCGAGTCCTCTAAGGCTCGGTCAGTTATTTTAAGACCGTTCAATCCCATATTAAACCCGTAACCTCCGTCGTATCCTTTTGCGACGTATCTATCACTCTAATAACGAACTATCTGCACTGGGATTAACCGCCTTAAGCTGAATTTTCATTTTTTCAAGCGCGGAGGCATAGTCTGAAGTCGCTCCCCAATAATAAGAATAATTGTCGTATAAATTATTGCCGTCCGAAGTAACTTTGTTATACCCTGAACCCGGAATGTAATGATCGACACCGTAACGCATGAATTTCAGTGGCTGTGGCGCAACCTTCGGCACGATGTCCGCGAGGTCAACAACGTTATGGATACAGTAATATTCTTCCTGCCCGTATTTTAGTGTATCACGCCAGCCTCCTCTGGGCGTTGCGAACGTGTAAGCTACGACTTGGCTGTTTGTGTCATGGCAAAGCTCGACAAGACGCTTAGCTGTTAAGTTGCTTACTGCTGCTGCGCGTGAATAACCGGCAATCCAAAAGACGAATTTTTTGTCAGCATTGAGCGTAAGTTTATTGTCTTCGGATATAATCGCCCCGTTATCTTGGCTGTTCACATATGTTACAAGCTCATTGTAAACTTTCGTTGCCGAGTCGGAAAAGCCTTTGGCCTCGCCTTTAGCGTCATCGCTGCCGTCATTGTTATTTCCGTTACCTAACGTTACGTTGCTGATCCATTCTTTTTCGTAGTTTGCACCGCGCACCGCAATCGGAATTAATATGCGTCCGTCGCTTAAAGTTTTCCAGCCGAAA
>CAJORD010000099.1 GCA_905236605.1 uncultured Synergistales bacterium
GGAAGTTCGTTGGGCTTATGATGATAAGCGACAGCGACACGATAGGCTTCAGGCATACCCCATTTTTTAATCATGATTTCGCCGATTTCAGCATGGTCAAAGCCGAGCACGTTCACTTCCGCTTGAGTGAAAGGAATATGTTTTTCCTCGACCATCTTAACTATAATTCCGTACCCAAAACGGACATAATCATTCAAAATAACTTTGCCAATATCATGAAGCAGTCCTCCGACATAAGCGTCTTCGGTGCCTACCTTTTCGGTCTTCTTTGCTATTTCTCTTGACGTGTACGCAACCATTAAAGAATGTCGCCACAGTTCGCCGCGGTCAAGAGCGTAACCTGTCAATCCCTTATCCATTGCAGAATAAACAGTCGCAGCTAAAACAATATTGCTGACGCTCTTATAACCAAGAAGCGCTATAGCCTCAGAAATATTTGAAATTGTTCTTGACATTCCGTAAGCTCCAGAATTTGCGAGCTTCAAAATTCTTAACACGAGTCCTTCATCGCGAGAAAGACTTTTCGCAACGTCCGCCGCATTACTTTCAGGGTCATTTAACTTTCTCATCGTTTCCATGACGAACTGCGGGAACGATTTTATGTCTTGCATCTTGTTGATTATTTTGGATTTAATTATTTCTCTGGATTTTGCATCAATCTCACTCACGGACACTACCCCCTTTGTGAAAAAATTAAACTACTCCGCCATTGAATATTTTAGTGTAGAGATCTGAAAAAGACAAACGTATAAACTCACCCGACTTTAATTTTTCGAGTTTCATTTTGCCGATCTTGCGCCTGATTAATCGCTTGACATTAAAGCCGGCTTGTTTAGCCATCAATCTAATTTCGCGCTTCAGACCTTCCGCTATCGTTATTGAAATCCATTGATTCAAAGGCTCTTGGTCCATGACGTTTATATTTATCGGCGTAACGTGTCGGCCTTCTTCAATTTCAAAGCCACGCCGCCATCTTTCAATTTGTTTTTTGTTAATCGGAATGTTCAATAACGCTTCGTACTCTTTGAAAATTTCTTTCGACGGGTGAAGAACGCTTTGTGTAAAATTTCCGTCGTTCGTGAGAATTAAGAGTCCTTCGCTCTCGCGGTCAAGCCGTCCGACAGGGTAAAGCCGTTCTTTACAATCTGAAATTAAATCTACGATGACAGGGTCATACTTATCGCTCACGGCACAGACATAGCCGACGGGTTTATTAATCACGTAATAGACATGCTCAGAAAATTTCAAAATTTTTTTGTCGAGAGTTACGGAATCGTTTTCAGGGTCCACTTGAAAGAACGGCGCAAGAACAATTTTGCCATTAACCTGAACGCGCCCTTCGAGGATTATATTTTCGGATTTTCGCCTCGACGCTACGCCGCACGATGACAAAAACGAGTTTAGCCTCAAAAAATCAGCCTCCTAAAATTTTTCGTAAATTATAAAAAATCTCCCTCGCACTTGGCAAAGGAGATTTCAAAAATTAAATCTGATTTTCAAAAATTTTTTTAATCAACGCGCTTGGGGTTTACTAACATTCCCATAGCCGGGTAAATCGTGCTCATGGTTTCACGAGCGACTTTGCCGGCGCGTTCGGCACCGTCAGCAAGAATTTCATCGAGCAACGATTTTTTGCCTTCGTATTGCGCGCGGCGTTCTCTAACCGGGTTCATCATTTCTTGAATATGAGCGTTTAATTTTTTCTTGCAGTCTATGCAGCCGATCCCGGCGGACTTGCAGCCTTCGCAAATTTCTTTTTTCTCTTCTTCGTCGTGATTAAAGACTTTATGTAAATCCCAGACGGGACATTTTTCAGGGTCGCCGGGGTCAGTACGTCGCATTCGGGCGGGGTCGGTCTTCATGGTGCGAAGCTTCTGCCACATTGAATCAGCCGATTCTGAAATTTCAAGCGCGTTCCCGTAAGACTTGCTCATCTTGCGGCCGTCGATGCCCGGTACCTTCGGAGTCTGTGTGAAGAGCGGTTGAGGTTCGACTAATAAATCTTCGCCGAAGAAATTATTAAAGCGTCGGACGGTCTCTCGACTTAATTCTAAGTGGGCGCTCTGGTCTTCACCGACTGGTACGAGCGACGCGCGATATAACAGAATGTCCGCGGCCATTAAGACAGGATAGCCGAGAAATGCGTAAGTGCTTAAATCTTTGTTCTTGATGTTTTCAATTTGTTCTTTGTAAGTCGGATTTCTGAACAACCAACCGAGCGGCGTTATCATTCCCAACGCTAGAGCGAGTTCGGCATGTTGCGGGACATGCGACTGAATGAACACAGGGCTCTTGGCCGGGTCAATTCCAACTGCGAGCCAGTCAAGCAGAGCCGTGTAACAATATTCGCCAGTGTTAGCCGAGTCAGCGTAATTTGACATTAGCGCGTGCCAATCGGCGATACTGTAGAAGCATTCATAATTCTCATCGTTCTGAAGTTTTACAAAGTTGCTCAAAGCTCCGGCCATGTGTCCAAGATGTAAAGGCCCTGTCGGACGCATTGCACTTAAAACTCTTTTTTTCATTTTTAATTTAGAAACCTTTCTTTTGAAATTTAGATTTAAATTCGATCAACTCGCCACGCGAAGAAGAAAGCAATAATCATAAAGACGAGATTGGGCCCCCAACCTGCAACGGCGGGAGGAATGTTTCCGGCCTCTCCTAATGCGCGACAGAAAGACATAACGACGTAATACGCGAAGACTATAACGACGCTTATCCCGAAGCCGACGCCTCCGCCCGAACGTCCTCGCCGCGAAGCTCCGAACCCTGCTCCCAGCACCGCCATGATGACGCACGCCCACGGCACAGCAAGTTTCAAATGAAACATTACCCAAAGTTGCGACAAGTCTGTGCCAAGATTCTGAACTTGATTTATATATGACCAAAGCTCGTGCGCGCTCATGTTTGAAGGTTTACGGGTGCTGCGCTGCAACTGGTCCGGCGATAAACGCAAGGCGAGTTTCTGACGTTCAAAGCGAAGCAACAAAACTACTTCGCCTTCGTCCGTAACGTTATACATTCGTCCGTCTTCGATCCACCATTGATTATCTTGCCACATTCCGCGCCGCGCGTTCAAAGTCGTAGCAAGTCGGCCCGTGTCATCAAATTCATGAACCATGATCCCGCTGATTAGTCCTTTGTTCGTGTCTAACTCGTCGATGTAGAGAACGCGTTTTAATTTTCCTTTCTCTGTGTCGCGAAGAAAAACTTTTTGTTGAATAGCCGAAGCTTGATTTTTCATTATCTCGTAGCGCATTAATTTATCCGCCGCAATCGAAGCAAACGGCACGACGGTTTCATTAAAGCACAACGCACCGAGCGCAATAAGCACTGAAGTTAAAATCACGGGCCTTAAAATTCGAGTGAAAGGAATCCCTAGCGACTTCAGCGCGATTAATTCGCTCCCGGCGTTCAAAGTTGACATTCCCAGAAGTCCGGCCAAGAGCGACGACATCGGGATCGTCATAACGACAACCTCGGGCAGTCGATAAAAAAACAGGCGCGCAACAACTCCAAATGCAACGCCCTGTTCGATTATTAATTTTGCAGCCTGAAATAACAAATCTCCAGCGACAAAAATTAAAACAAAAATCAAAATTCCAAACAAGAACGGCGAAGCGCACGCGCCCAAAATTAATTTATTTAATAAACTTCTTTTCATATCTAATTAATTAGATAAGGCATTCGCTGAATATTTTCGCGTCATTGCGTGCGTCAGTCGGTCAACGAGTTCTTGAGCCGTAGGAATATTATTCGCATTCTCAAAAACTTCGTGAACGGTCAACATCGTAACGTGCAAAAATTCTTCAAACGTCGGGCACAGCGCATTCACTATAGCCGTAAGACGTTCGGAAATGTTCTCTATCATTTGATACGGACATTCAGACAGGACGATAAGAATCTGAAATTCTCCGGTCTGAATCGCCGTGTCCGTCTGGCGAAGGTCTTTCATGACACGAGCACAATAAGCGCGGAACGGTCTTACATATTTTTCCATGTCGTCATCTGGCAGCAACTGCGGGAACACTACGCGAATCATTAAGGCAGCCACAGGGTGATTATAACGGCCAGCCCTGTAAAGCTCGTCAGATATTCTTGAAATTCCGTATGTATAAGAATGCAGCTGCGTATCAGGGTCAGTAAATTGCAGCGACTGACCACTTGAAGATTGGCCGTCAGAATTTTCTTCGCCGACCGGAAGACCTTTAGGCGTTAGCTCAAAATAAAATCTTCGGCCGTTATCCATTCCAATTCGCTTGACGTCCCAAATTTTTTCATTGATTTCGGCTGTCTTAGATACGGGACTAAACCATTCGCTAATATTTTTGCCAAGCGTGTTGAGCCTGTCGATTTTTAATATTTTCAACATCTCTTCGCTCAAATTCAAAATCAGTCCCGTTTCGTCCGTGATGAAAAAATTCAGCGGCAACTGCTTGACGTCATCTTCAACTTCGACAGGCACAACTTTATTTCGTTCTGTCTCCGCCTGATTATAAAGAACGACTAGCGCAGCCGCTCCGCAAATTGCGATTATGACACCGAGCCATTGAAACATTCGCGCGCCGTAAACGATCGACATCGGGCAAAGCAAAATTCCCTGCGCTACAGCTTCAAGCGGAATTAATCCGACGCCGAAACCGTTTCCGATGAAAGTCCCGTAAAGCACGCTCAAAATTATGAACATCAGCCAGACGAGCGCCCATATAGCAAGGTCAACTTCGCCGACTATGCTGCCTTCGCCCATCGCACGCGCAAGCATAATCGTTAAAATCGCAATGACGGGCGGAAACGCTAACCACTTAAAAAAATTATTCTGTCCCATTTGAAAATCTCTTAATCTAAATTATCTGTAGAGTAATTCTTCGCCGCTTGGATAGCTCAATTTATAATCTACGATAATCGGAACTGTCGCACCGGCCGGTACTGTAATTTCCCAAGTAAGTCTATTCTCTGCGTCGCGCTCTTTCTCTTTGGGGTCAATGCGATTGACTTCGAGTTTAATTTTTTCGTCCGTTGGAATCGGTAAACGATCCTTGACCGTGATAACGCGTTCGGCCTTTGTGCCGTTCGTAATTTCGAGTTTATAGCCGCTCGTGAAAACTCCGCTGAACCACGAAACGCCCGTTTTCTCAACTAAGGCTTCTTTCTTAACCGTGATAGCGTCAGCATAACCGAAAGGAACTTGTTTTTGAGTTTCATATTCGCCGATTGAAATTTTTCCTGTCGTCTCGCCGTCAACACGAAGCTCCGCCGTAGCCGGGATTAATTTGTCGTTGCTCTCGTCCATGCTCACAATTATCCAAGCGTTATTGCGCTGCTCGGGGATCAACATTATAAGAAGCTCGCCTTTCAAGTTAATGGTGGTCATGTAAATTTCAAGTTCACGTTCTGAACCGTCGCCGGGCAATTCGCCCTCAGCGTCTATAGTTCTGTCGGCCAAAGTCTCTTTTACAGATTGTACTCTCTTTGCTTCGAAAGTTGCTCCTTCGTCTTCAACCAAGTCTTCAATAGCCAAATCTTCTGCCATCATCATGGGCGCTCTTGCTGATTCAAACATTCTATTGTTGCGAGATACACTCATAGAGCCGACGGTCGCAATTTTTTCTTCTTTGGGTTTAATGCCGACCTTCAA
>CAJORD010000100.1 GCA_905236605.1 uncultured Synergistales bacterium
GCCGTGAAGGGTGTTGCGTCCGTTGTTGCGTGGGAGATTATAAGTAACGCCGTTAAGCGTAAATTTTCCGTTCGCGATTCTGTTTGCGTAGCGTCCGACGGTTGCACCGAAATTTCTTGTGTCGTTGAGATATTCTTCGAGAGTGTCATAGCCGAGTGCGACATCATAAAATTTTCCGTCGCTGCCCTTAACGTTAATCGCGACAATCGCGCAGGCATACTCGCTCATAACGATGCTTTGATTTTTTTCGTCAATGAACGTGTAATTATATACACGAGAACCGTCTGGCATTGTTCCGAACAAACTTTTTTCAATCATTTTTAGCAACTCCTTCAAAAAATAAAAATAAAAATGAAAACTTGAAGCTATTCTAACAAAATCACAAAATTAAAAATATAATTCACGAAGTCTGTTCAAATTTACATAAACTCGATAGAGATTTCGCCAAAATAATGAATCATATTTTTTAATTTTTTTCGGCAATTCTTCGACCTCAACACCTTGAGTTTGTGCCGCGCGTCGTGATATACAATAACGAATCGCTGTGATCCAATTATATTTGCTCTTAAAATCAAAAATTTCGTTGTAAACTCTATTGTCGAGTTCATAACCGACTTTTATTGATTGCAAGATAGTTTCGGGCTTCATGCTCGTGCTTTCGTCCGTGAAAATTTTGCAAAGACGTTCCCAAAGAATGCCGACTTTGTATTTTCGTGTTAGTCTTGCGTCGAACTCGTAATCGGCCGCGGGATAAAAACGTTCATCATAGCCGCCTAATTCGAGAACGACAGAGCGCTTTATACAATTTCCACTCGGAGGAAAACCTGCGCGATATAGAAAATAATTTAATGAAGGGATTTGAACGTGTCCGGGACGGTTGAAGTATCGTTTATTAAAGAAGCCTGTGTTGTTGTTTATAACGCCATCTTGAACTATATCAGTGCCGACGCGCAGAGAATCATACCCCCCCCTAATTAATTTTGATACTCGCGCAAGATAATTTTCTGTGAGCGCGTCATCGTGATTTAAGAAGCAGCAATATTTAGTGCGTGCAAGTTCGTAACATCTGTTCCAATTTCCAAATAAGCCGAGACGTTTTTGATTTTTATAATAAAAAATATTTACGCTTCTGTTAAGAAACTCGCGAATGACCTCATGAATTTTTGTTGAGTCCTCCTCGCTATCATCGGTCACCAAAATTTCAAATGCAGGGCAATCTTTTTGATCAAAAATTGATTTCAAAGCTCGCCTTAAACAATTGGGATTTTTGTAAGCCGGGATTAAAAAAGAAAATTCACACGGAGTGACGGAGGTGTCCCCTTCGAGAAGCTCTGAAGAAATATTTTCATAGAGTGCAAAAGAATTTTTCTGTTCCAAACTATCTCATCTTCCCAAGAATTAAAATCTAAACTGCTAAAATATAGCACAAATTTTTAAGGAGGTTTTTTAATGCCTGTTGATAATGAAGAAAATGAAGTCGTTAGACAACGTAAAGATAAATTATTACGTCTGCGTACCGAAGAAGGCTATGATCCATATGTAAACGAAACTTGGGACAGAGAAATCACGCTCGAAGAAATCAGAAGCAAATTTGATTATCTCGAACCCGAGCAAGAAGCTAAAGACAACGTAATCAAAACCGCCGGGCGCGTTATGACGATTCGACGTCAAGGCAAAGCAACTTTCGCGGACCTTGCTGACGAAACTTCACGAATGCAGCTTTACTTTCAATTAAATTCCGTCGGTGAAAAAGAGTATGACTTTCTCAAAAAATGGGTCGATACCGGCGACTGGGTCGGAATCGTCGGTTATCCGTGCAGAACTCGTCGCGGCGAACTCACGATTTTAGTAACAGAATATAAACTTTTAAGCAAAGCTATTCGCCCGCTCCCTGAAAAGTGGCATGGCCTCACCGATACAGAAATTCGTTATCGTCAACGCTACATGGACTTAATCGCAAATCCTGACGTCCGCGAAATTTTTAGGAAGCGTTCAAAAATTATTTCGTCGTTCAGAGCAACTCTTGAAGCTCACGGCACACTTGAAGTCGAAACACCGACCCTCTCCGTCTTAGCAGGCGGAGCAAACGCGCGGCCTTTCAAAACTTTTCATAACGCTCTTGGCCTCGAAATGTATATGCGCATAGCCGTTGAGTTATATTTGAAGCGTCTTGTCGTCGGCATGATGGGACGAGTTTACGAGATTGGCCGAAACTTCCGAAACGAAGGCATTGACACGATGCACAATCCTGAATTTACTATGATGGAAGTTTATTGGCCATATTGCAATTACGTTGACATGATGCACTTGGCCGAAGAGTTGATTCGTAACGCCGCGAAGGCCATCGGGACTCTTGAGATCGAATGGAACGGAATGAAATTAGACCTCGCGAAGCCTTTGAAAAAAATCACAATGCGCGAAGCCGTTAAAGAATATGCGGGTGTCGATTTCGATTCGGTAAAGTCCGACGAAGAAGCAAGAGAATTAGCAAAATCTAAAGGTCTTGGCGACGAACTCAAAGGGCATGAAAGCAAGTTCGCAATTTTGAATTTAATGTTTGAAGCGTTCTGCGAAGAAAAATTAATCGAACCGACATTCTTAATCGGACACCCGACAGAGATTTCGCCACTTTCAAAACGCGACCCCGAAAATCCGGATTACACACATAGATTCGAGTTATTCATGTTCGGTAAAGAAGTCGCGAACGCGTTCAGCGAGTTAAACGACCCGATTGACCAGCGCGAAAGATTTGAGGACCAAGCGAAAAAGAAGGCCGCGGGCGATGATGAAGCTCACGTTTTCGACGAAGACTTTATCAACGCTATCGAAGCAGGTTTGCCTCCTACGGGCGGAATGGGGATCGGAATGGATAGAATCGTAATGTTTTTGACGGGAGCGCGTTCAATTAGAGACGTGATTTTATTCCCGACAATGAGACCGACAAAATAATTAGGAGTGAGGAGTTAGAAATTAAAAAATTTCTGGCTCCTTTAATTTTTTATTTTTATAAGTTAAGCAAATTTTTCATGAACGATTTTGAAGAACGATTAAACGAACTCTATAACCTCATCGAACATCACGCAAAATTATATTATGACGACGACGCACCCGAAATTTCAGATTTTGAATATGACGCTCTTGTCAAAGAACTAAAAGAACTCGAGCAAGCTCACCCGGATTTAGCGCGCAAAGATTTTTTAACTCACAAAGTCGGCGGCCAAGTCAGCGAATTATTTGCAAAAGTTCAACACGAAACTCCTATGTTATCGCTTGATAATGTCTTTAATAATCAAGAACTCGAAAACTTTTTTGCGCGTATCGAACGAGATAAAAATTTTACGTGCGAAATGAAAATTGACGGCCTCGCAGTGTCGCTAGTGTACGAAGATGGAATTTTTGTAAAAGGCGCAACGCGTGGCAACGGTCAAACGGGCGAAGACGTTACGGCAAATTTGAAATTAATTGAAAGCGTCCCGAAAAAATTAAACAACGCTCCCGCAGGTCGGCTTGAAGTCCGCGGAGAAGTCCTGATGACGCTCGAACGCTTCCGCGCCGTTAATCGAGTTCGTGAAGAACGCGGCGAAAATCCTTTTGCTAATCCTCGAAACGCAGCCGCCGGCACTCTTCGACAGTCTGAAAAAAATAATCACGTTATCACAGAACGCGGGCTTGATATTTTTTTATATTACATCGTTGACGCTCAAAAATTTGGAATCACGAAGCAAAGCGACGCTCTAAAATGGCTCGCAGCTCTTGGCCTTCCGGTTCAAACGGCTTGGGAATTTTGTGAAACTTTAAGCGACGCTGAAAATTTTATTTCAAAATGGCAAACGCAGCGCGAAAAATTAAATTACGTTACTGACGGCGCTGTTATAAAATTCGACGACCTCACGCAATGGCAAGAGATTGGCGCAACGTCTCACGCTCCTCGCTGGGCAGTCGCTTTCAAATATCCGCCTGAAGAAGTCAAAACTAAAATTCTTGAAATTCAAATTTCTGTCGGCCGCACGGGAGTTTTGACGCCGGTTGCTGTCCTTGAACCTGTGAGACTTGGCGGCACTCAAGTTCAACGCGCAGGACTTCACAACGCTGACGAAATCGCAAGAAAAGATATTCGCGTCGGTGATGTAGTGAAAGTCAGAAAGGCCGCCGAAATTATTCCCGAGGTTGTTGAAGTCGATAAGTCCGCACGAACAGGCGAAGAAAAAATTTTTACAATGCCCGAACGCTGCCCCGCTTGCAACTCTTTAATTATAAAAATCCCCGGCGAAGTCGCTCATCGTTGCATAAATCGCGCGTCATGCCCTGCGCAATTAAAAGAGAGCTTGAAATATTTTGCTTCTCGCGACGGCATGAACATTAAAGGATTAGGAAACACACTCGCGGCAAGTCTGATTAAGGCAGGCAAAATAAAAAACATTGGCGACATTTACAAATTAAAAATTGAAGACTGGATCGGTCTCGAATGGACAAAACTAAACAAGGACGACAAAATTATTATTCGCAAAGTTCAAAGAAAGATGGCCGAGTCGATAATGTCAGAATTAGAAAATTCAAAATCGCGGCCGTTTGTGAATTTAATAACCGCGCTTGGAATTCGTGAAGTAGGCAAGAACGCCGCGGGCCTCTTAGTCGAACATTTCGGCAACGTTGATGCAATGATAAACGCGACCGAAGAAGAAATTTCTTCAATCGAAGGCATAGGCCCGGTTATCGCGCGTTCAGTTTTTGAATTTTTCCAGATGAAAGAAAATCTTGATTTAATAAATCAATTTCGCGAAATGGGTTTTCAAATGGGCGGCGCGGCTGTCGTTCATGAAAATCGCTTCGACGGAAAAATTTTTGTTTTCACGGGAACTCTTTCATCAATGACGCGCGAAGAAGCCGGCGAGAAAGTTAAAAATTTTGGCGGCAAAGTTTCAAACGCGATTAGCAAGAAGACCGCTTACTTAGTCGCAGGCGACAAGACCGGCTCAAAATTAATCAAAGCTGAAAAACTCGGCGTGAAAATCCTAAGCGAACAAGAATTTTTGAACATGATAAAATTCTAAGTTAAAAATTTTTTTAAGGACGCCGATAAGATAAACAACAGCAAGAAATAAAATCAGGCCTGAGAAAACAGGATCGAGAATTAAAAATCCGAATCCCAATTACAAATCTTGAACTCAAAAATTAAAATGGGGGTCATTAAATGATAAACAGCAGCGCACAATTTAAGTATCAAGCGACAAGAATTTCAACAGCAACAAAAGAACAGCTTCTTCTCATCACCTATGACATCGGCATTAAAGCCTGCCACACTGCAGAAAACGCAATGTCAGCCAAGAACGGCGCGGCGCCGGATTACGATTTAGCCAACAAAGAAATCATTCGCGCTCAAGAAGTCGTTCGTGAGTTGATGGTTACGCTTAATCGCGACAAGGCCGGCGAACTTGGCGACAAGCTCATGCAGCTTTACGAATATATGTATCAGTTACTCGTCGATGCCAACATGAAGAAAGAGCCCGATAACCTCCGAACGGTTCGCGGAATGCTCGAAGAACTCAAACAGACGTGGGAGAATGCTTTGATGAAACTGTTGAAGGACTATCAGGCCGAGCACCCTGACGACAAAGACCTTCAAAACGCGATGGCCGAGATCGAAGGCAAGAAACCCGCAGCCGCAGCTCCTACAGCGACACCGCAGCAGCCTTTGAGAACTGCTCCCGCAGCAGCGAACGCCAAGCCGAGGAGTTTTACACTTGCAGTCTAACGTTCTCGAACAGTCGAAAGAATTAATTTCACGCGAAATTAAACTCTGTAAAACATTAAGGGCAATGATCTCACGCGAACTTGAGGCCATTGTCCTTGATGGCGATATGGACGAGTTATTCAAAGTGCTCGAACAAAAAGACAATATATTATCGGAACTCCAGTTACTTGCTGACGGTTGGCGCGATGTCCTAAGCAATCCCATAATTAATAACGCACAAAACGGACTTCGCACGCGTCTGCTAGAATTGTACCCTGACGATACGGAACTCCCTGAATTAATTCAGCAGAGCCGCGACATAGCCGACAGTATCATGCAAGCCGAAGACAATGCAATCGCCGAACTTGAAAAATATAAATCCGGCATTCGTTCTCAAATTTCTTCGCGCATTCAGGGACGCAACGTAGCCGCCAGTTATGCAAGAATGGGAGGCTCGATAATATGAAAACGATAAAAAATTTCGCAATAATCTTTTTAATTTTTTTTGTGTCGTTCAACGCTGCACACGCCGCCGAACCGGATCCAGATTTGAAAAAGGAACGTGAGATCGGTCGCAAGGCAATCGAACAGATTGAAAAAGAATGGCCCTTGAGCGTTAATCCTGCGGTGATTTCAAAATTAGAGATGATTATTAATCGCCTTGAGCCGTTTATGCAGCGTCGAATAGATTGGGAAGTCCGACTAGTGAACAGTGAAGAACTTAACGCCTTCTGTTTGCCGGGCGGATTTATTTTTTTTACGACTGGGATTATAGACGAGCTTAAAACTGATTCAGAATTAGCGGCGGTCATGGCTCACGAGATGATCCACGCGGACAGGAAACACGGTTTGAAAGTTGCCGCCGAGAGCAACAAAGTAACTTTAGGCGCGCTTGCAGTTATGATTTTAAGCGGCGGTGCAGCTGCTCCGATGATTTTGGCACAAGTTGCGCAAGTCGCTATGACTAGTGCTTACACGTTTGAACTTGAGGCCGAAGCTGACAGGCTTGGACTTGAAGCGCTGATCCAGTCTGGATACTCGCCTACGGGAATGATAACTTTATTTGAGCACTTTATGGCCGAAGAATACAAGCAGCCTATTCACGATTACGGGATTTACATGAATCACCCTGACACACATAAGAGGCTTGAAGCAGCGGTTAAAATTCTTCATGCTCGAAACATTCCGATTGAACGTAAATATTCGCTTGGACTTTTGCGAACGTCGATTAAAGAAGCCGGGAAGAAAATTAATCTTGCGATTGACGGTTCGACAGTCTTATCGGCTGACAAGACGCCAGAAAATTCAAATGCCGTGAAAGAAATTAAAGCGAACATAGACAAATATTTACAACTTGAATTAGCACCTTATGAACTTCATACACGAAACGGAAATTTATATATCGGCAATAATCTGACGGCCAAGAGCATCAAAGGCATGACTTCAACCGAAGATTTAAGAAAAAATCTTTTGAAAGCCATTAACGCCGGCCGCGCGAAATATCCGACTTCAAAATTTTTCAAGTGAATTAAGTGAAAAGTGGCGACCCCGGGGCGACTTGAACGCCCGGCCTACTGCTTAGGAGGCAGTCGCTCTATCCACTGAGCTACGGGGCCAAAATCTCGAAGATTATATCATATACTCTTAACTTTCTTTTTCTTGTTCACGTTTCAATTTATAGACCATGGCGAGGACTTCCGCAACACCGCGATATAAATCTTCTGGAATCTCTTCGCCGATCTCGACATTTTGATACAACGCCCACGCTAATGGCTTATTCTCAATAATCGGAATTAAATTTGCCGTCGCTATATCTTTAATTCGTTTTGCTAGATAATCACCGCCCTTGGCCAAAACTTGCGGAGCTTTCATTAATTCTCTATCGTAAGCAAGAGCAACTGCTATGTGAGTCGGGTTTGTGATTACTACATCGGCCTTCGGAACGTCCGACATCATTCGCTGCTTCGCCATCTCGCGCTGCTTCTGACGAATTTTACTTTTAATTTGCGGATCGCCTTCCATTTGTTTATATTCGTCTTTAATTTCTTTCTTGCTCATTCGGATCGACTTTTCAAAATCCCACTTCTGATAAAAATAATCTGCGAACGCCATCACCAGCAGCATAAGCGCAAGCCGCATAGCCAACGACCACAGCAAGTCCCAAAATTGTCGGCTGCCAATCTCAAGCGGCATCTGCATAGTTTTAGAGGAAATCGGCAAGTCGCTGCGAATTGCTTTATAAATCATCACCGCAAAGATACTCGCTTTCAAAAGTCCTTTCAATAATTCCACGATTGAACGCATAGAAATAATTTTTTTCATGCCGGTTATAGGGTTGAGCCTGTCGAATTTCGGGCCGAAAGGTTCACCGGTTATCGCGAAGCCGACTTGAGCAATCACTGTGCACGTCGAGAACAGGACGACAAGCGCGCCGAGCGGCAGCCATGATAAAAAATAATCTTTCAGAGCTTCCCACGAAACAAAATAAAACCAACCGTCTTTCAAAATCGTTCCTTCACCTATGAAACGAAGCATAAATTGAATCAGCGCGGTTAAAGTTTTCCATGTTAGAGTTCCGATCATCGTAAGGCCAAGCAGAGCCGTAATAATTCCGACAGCGGCGTTTAAGTCTTTGCTCATGCACACGCGGCCTTCTTCACGAACTTTCTCGCGCTTATGCGGCGTAGCTTCTTCAGTGCGTTCTTCGCCAAAAAACTGAAGATTAAATCTCAAAATTTTTTTCATTTTTTATTTCGGTGATTTTCGCCTCTGTTCGGGCAAAACGTCCGCCGATTCTTCTTTCCATAATGTATAAAATCCAAATTCATCAACTTCATCTTGAGCGCCAAGAAAATCTAAAATATTTTTGCCGATAATTCTTAAATTTTTAATTTGATTTTTTGTCAGGCCGTCGAAGTCAAGAGAAGCGATTGTGATTTCGTCAGTTCCGGCGTAAGTTATTTCGGTGCGTTTTTGTCCCGGCGCAATGACCCACAAAGGCGCGATTGAAATTTTTGTTAAGCGAGTTCGAGCCTTGTCTTTTACAAACTCGGCGGCTAATATGCAAGTTCGTTCGCGCGGCAAAGTTCTTTGAAACGAAACGAAATTTCCCAATGACCACGCTACAGCTTTGTAATCTTCGCTTAAAAATTTTATTTCGACCGGCTGCAATACATGCGGGTGAGTTCCGATTATCAAATCCGCTCCGTTATTGAAAGCAACATCAGCAGCGCGCTTCTGATGAACATTCGGCTTTAATTGATATTCGTTGCCCCAATGAAAACACGCGATTATAACGTCAGGACTAAAATTTTTCGCACGCTCAAGGCTTGTGATTAAATCTGCTTCGTTGATTACGTTCAAATGAACATCGTTAGACTTTGGCCACAAATTGCTCCCGTAAGAATGATTTATGAACGCAGCTTTAATTCCTTCATTTTCTAAAATCACAGTGTCGTTAGAGAGAACGTCATCAAGGCCAAGACCAATCCAAGTTATATCGGCCGAATCTAAAATTTCTGTCGTTCGTCGCGCACCGGCCGGGCCTTTGTCAAATATATGATTGTTCGCGAGCGTCAATAAATCAAAATTCAAATCTTTCAAAACGTCCGCTAAAGAGTCCGGCGTGTTAAACATAGGATAGCCGGAATATTTTAATTTGCCTTCGTTGCCTGCGAAAACTGTTTCGAGGTTGCCGACGAGAAACGAATATTCGATTAGCGGCCTAACGCGTCGAAATTGTGGCGCGAAATCGTAAGAGCCTTTGTGATTCGCGGCGTCAAGTTGTTGCTGATGGGCCATGATGTCCCCAATGAAAAGAAAGCGCGCTCGACTTTCTGCCGACGCCATTGACGCAAGAAAAATTAAAATCGCAGCCAGAAAAAATTTTTTTAACATTGAAAATCGCCTCCCGAAATAAAAATTTTTATTTTTCATATGCTAAATTATCACAGAAATTTAAAAAAGGAGCGTGAAAATTTTGCCTGAAAAATTAAAAACTTGTGCGCAGCTTTACTGGCAGTTTCTGACGTTCGGAAGCTTCACTTTCGGCGGTGGCTGGAGCATCGTTGCACAGATGAAAGATTTATATGTTGACCGCGAAAAATCTCTAACTGACGAAGAATTATTAGACCTTACTAGCATAGGCAGAAGTCTGCCCGGCACGATGATCGGCAATATCGCGATGATGTTCGGGCACAGGGTAGCTGGCTTCATTGGCGGCGTAGCGTGTGTGTTCGGAATGATTACAGTACCGATGGCGGTGCTTTTAATAATTACGACGTTTTACACGGCCTTTCAAGATAATTTGTGGGTAGCGTCGGCCATGCGCGGAGTAAGAACGGCAGTTGCTCCCGTTATATTAAGTGCGTTGATGCGAATGATTAAGAGCGCGTTCAAAGTTCCTCCGTGCTATATCGTAGCTGCGGCGATGTTCGCATTATATTTTTTCCTGCGAGTTAGTTGCGTTTGGCTCGTCATTATCGGCGCGGCACTTGGCCTTTTAATTTGCGAATATTATGAAAGGGTGAAAAAAATTAATGTTGTTGCTTGAATTATTCTGGAGCTTCGTAAAAATCGGCTTCACGAGTTTCGGCGGCTTGTCAATGATTCCGTTAATCTCAAGCGAAATGATTTCACACGGTTGGATGACGGCTTCTGAAGTTTCAGATATTGTAGCGATTGCCGAAATGACGCCGGGGCCACTTGGCCTTAATTGCGCGACTTTTGCAGGAATGAGAGCGGCGGGAATTTTGGGAGCGTTTGTTGCGAATTTGGGCGCGCTATCACCGACTTTCACTTTATGCTTTTTGGCGGCAATTTTCTTTGAACACTTTAAGGAAAATAAAAAACTTGCTCAAATAATGACGGGAGTCCGGCCTGCGTGCGTGGGAATGGTTGCCGGGATTGTGATTGAACTTGCTCTCGTGAATTATTCTGACGTAAACTCTAAAATTCATTTGCCGTCTTTAATTTTAGGAGTTGTTGATTTAATTTTGCTTTTGAAATTCAAAATTTCGATTCCCGTTGTGATTTTGTTTAGCGCGCTTATCGGTGTGATAATGTTCGGAGTAATTGGAGTGTAAAAAATGAAAACAGAAAACTTGAATTTAATAAAAAATCTTCGTCATGAGTTACACGCTCACCCTGAGCTTTCAATGAATGAACGCGAAACGAAACGCCGCTTGATGAATTTTATCGAAGAGAACACGCGCTTGGCTGTCGTCGATTGCGGAAAATGGTTTTACGCGTCGCGCTACGTCGAAGGAACAAAAGGGATCGCGTTTCGTGCAGATATGGACGCGCTACCGATGGACGAATTTATAAATCTTCCTTACGGTTCACAAAATCCCGGCGTCGCTCACAAGTGCGGACATGACGGACACTGCGCAGCGCTTTGCGGACTTGCTCTAGAACTCGACAAAATAGAATTAACGCGTTCAGTTTATTTAATTTTTCAACATGCCGAAGAGACCGGGCAAGGTGCGAGAGAATGCGCCGGCTTTTTGCGAGAACGCAGCATAAGTTCAATCTACGCTTTTCATAATTGGAGCGGTTGGCCATTAAACAGCGTTGTAATTCGCGAAGGGCTGTGTCAATGTTCATCGGCGGGCCTCACGATAAAATTCACGGGCAAGACTTCACACGCAAGCGAACCCGAGAAGGGAATTAATCCGGCGTTCACGATTGCAAAAATAATTTCAGAAATTGAAAACATGACGGCGCGAAATAAAAGAATTTTTTGCACGGTCGTGAATATAAAAGTCGGAGAAAAAAATTTTGGAATTTCTCCCAGTGACGGCGAATTATCTTTAACTTTGCGCGCTGAACGAGAAGAAGACATGAGGATTTTTAGAAACGCTGTTGTAAATCTTGCTGAAAGACTTGCAAAAGAAAATTCTTTGATCGTAGAATTTTTTAATTTTGATTATTTCCCGGAAACATTGAGCGATTCGCAATGCGTGAAAAAAATTATCGCAGCTGCTGACACACTTGGCCTTGACGTTATCGAAATGCCTGAAGCGATTCGCGCGTCGGAAGATTTTGGCTTTTATACGAAACAAATTCACGGAGCGATTTTTTATATCGGCAACAGCGAAACGTATCCTGCAATTCACACGGCGGAATATGATTTTAATGATGAGATTTTAGAAACTGCGGTAGATATTTTCAAAACGATTTTAGAAAAAGAAAAATAAAAAATAAAAAAAGCCGCCGGATTTAACGACGGCTCAAAAAATTTTTAAGTTATAGGCGCGGGATTGAAGATACACAGGAAATTATGAAGCCCGTATTGTTCGGTGTAAGGTTTCTTTCGTCCGCTGGCGACGTCGAGAATGAAATTAAAAAGCTCCGTTCCGACTTCTTGAATCGTCTTTTCGCCCGTTACGACAGCTCCCGCGCTGATGTCAATGACGTCTTGCCATTGTTCTTTCATTTCGTTACGCGAGCAGACTTTTATAACAGGAGCGGCCGCTAATCCGTAAGGAGTTCCGCGTCCGGTCATGAAAACTTGAAGCCCGATTCCGCTTGCGAGTTGACACGGCCCGCAGACCATATCGCTAGCAGGAGTTGCAGCGTAAATCATTCCGTGCTTCGTGGGACGTTCAGCCGGTGAAAGTACTTCAACGATAGGCGACGTGCCGGATTTGGCGATTGAGCCCATAGCCTTTTCTACAATGTTGCTCAAGCCGCCTTTCTTGTTGCCGGGGGCCGGGTTCGCGCTTCTGTCAACCTGACCTTCAGCGAGATAATGATCGTACCAGCGCATTTCGTCGGCTAATTTGTCGCGAACTTCGGCACTTACGCAGCGTTCTGCAATGAAGTGGACGCCGTCGCGAACTTCTGTAACTTCGCTGAACATGACCGTAGCTCCGGCCTGCACGAGCATATCGGCCGCGTAACCTGCGCTCGGATTAGCAGAAACTCCGGAGAAAGCGTCGCTGCCGCCGCACTGCATTCCGACTAATAAATCACTAAGCGGCAATTCTTCGCGCTTGCGTTCGTTCAAGATTTTTAATTTTCGTTCGGCCATGCTAGTTATAGCGTTAATCATGGCGTCGAAGCCTTTGCAATCTTGAAGCACGATGACGTTTTCGGGCGTGTTATTTTCTTCACCGACTAATTTTTCAACGGTGAGTTTTTCGCAGCCGAGCGCCACGACCATTAATTGACCGCCGAAATTTGGATGCCGCGCGATATTTTGCAAAGCACGAATCGGGAATTTAGCGTCAGGAGCGTTAATGGCGACTCCGCAGCCGTAAGCATGATTAATCGCGACGACGTCATCAACGTTGGGATATTTAGGAAGAATTTCGCGTTTGATTTTTTCGACAGCAACATTCAAAACGCCCTGCACGCATTGAACGGTAGTTTGAATCCCTAAAATATTTCTTGTGCCTGCGTAAAAGCCGTCGGGATTTTTGTAGCCCATGAAAGTTTTCACGGGAGCTTCGGGCAAATCTTTTCTTATATTTACACCGAAGGGCATGTTATCGAGGGAGGGTGAAGCGGGAAGCCTAAGCATATGTTCATTAATCCAAGAGCCGCGCTTGATTTCATTTAGAGCGTAGCCAAGGACAACCCCGTAGCGAATTATCTCACCATCTTTGGGAATGTCTTGAATCGCGAATTTGTGGGCCTGTGGAATGTCATCAAGCAACACCAGCCCCGGCATTATCTCAACGCCTTTAGCGGTGTCGTGAGTAACGACGGCCACGTTATCGCGGTCAGTGAGTTTTACATAGTTGCGCAAATTTTTACCCCCTTTGTGTTAGCAAAGCCGCGTCCGAAACAGTAATGCTACATGCGACTTTCTTTAATCATAGTTATTTGTGAATAAAGAATATTTTATATAAGAAGTCAATTAAAATCGTCGGCAATAACCACGGAAATCAGAGCGACAGCATTTACAATTTAATAATTTCTCAATCGCCTTTTGCATCTCTTCAACTGAATGAGCCCGCGCGCGTGCACACTCTTGCGCCTGTTTATCGCAGATTAAACATTTTCTAAAATTTTCGCGCGATAATTTTTGTCCAAGTTCGTCAATAATATCTATATCGAACAATCTCCCGAAACGATTTTCATTTTCAATTTTCATCGCGAGATTTTTTAATTTTTCCGGGCTTGCACCGCTCACAGATAATAAAATCTCGTCGCCGGTGTCCTCATGAACTTCGATAAAGTCGTTCACGGACGCTTCAATTTTTGCAAGAGATTCAAAAATTAAATTTTTTCCTACGTCGAAGGCTGCGCGAATTTTTTCATTTGTTTTAATCGGGCCGGGAATGTTCATTGAGAAAGAAATTAAAGGCGCGTTGAAAGTTTCTAAAAATTTTTTTTGTTCCATCACTCGAGCTTCACGCCGCGCAAGCATTTGAGATAAAATAACTTCGTTGCCAATCATAAAAACTCAATCACCTTACAAAAATTTTTTTTCGCGGAATTATATCATATTCGTAATATTCGCTTGACAATGAAAGAAAAATTTTTTTTAATTTAAGCAAAATATTTTTAGATAGTCAAAGTAAACTGGAAGGAGATTTGTTTAATGAGAAGAATTTTATTATCTATGCTGCTTGTGCTCCTTGTTATATCATGTTCATACGCTGACGTGATCGAACTCCCGCCCCCAAATAAAACTGGCGGAATGCCTCTTTACGAAGCTGAAACTTTACGACACTCAACGCGCGAATTTGCCGACGTCGAAATCACATCGCAAGACCTCTCTGACCTCCTTTACGTTACGGCCGGCGTAAATCGCGATAGCGGACTTCGAGTTTATCCCGTGGCTAGGGGCGTACATGATATATCCGTTTATGTCTTTGACAAAAATGGAGTTTATAAATTTGAAGCGCTTACTCATTCGCTTGAATTAATCACCGGGGGCGATTACAGACAAGCTACGAGCAAACCCGCCTATGCAGGTAAGGCTGCCATAACTTTCGTTTACGTTCAAGATTTGAAAAAATGGGAAGGCGAGGGCGCTCCTAAAGAAAGTATCGAGAAATGGGGATTTGCTCACACGGGCGCAATACTTCAGAACGCTTATTTATTCGCGGCCTCTAAAGGTTGGAACGCTGTAGTGCGTGGAACGTTTGAGGAAGCAAGAATCCGCAGGATTCTCAAACTTAACAAAAAACAAAATATAACGTTGGTGCATTCAATCGGACCGCGTCCCTAAAAGCAAATGGAACAACAACAAGAAGAATCAAAAAATCAAATTCAAACTGAACGAAAATTAACAGCATTTGGCGCTTGGTCGTTGGCCTTTGGCGGTATCATAGGCTTCGGGGCGTTCGTAATGCCCGCTACGACTTTTTTGAAAAGAGCAGGGCTTTTAGGTTCTTTGATAGGGATCGAGATTGGCGCGCTGATAATGCTGATTATCTCGTATGGATACGGCTACATGGCGAAAAAAGTTCCGATTTCGGGAGGCCAGTTTATATATGCTGAACGTGCATTTGGAAAGACACATGGATTTATTTGCGCGTGGTTTCTTGGACTTTGTTATATCAGCATAATCCCTATGGACGCTACAGCGCTATGCCTTGTTCTTAGGGCATTGTACGGGAATATATTTCAATTTGGCTTTCACTATACAATAGCCGGATATGACGTTTACTTAGGAGAGCTTCTGGTTGCCATAGCGGTGTTAATAATTTTCGCGTTCATTGCGTCCAGAGGGGTGCATATCGCAGCGGTTGTTCAAACTATAATGGTGATTGTAATGCTTGGCGGCGTCCTGATGGTATTAGGGGGAGCGTTTTTAAGTCCTGACGCAAAAATTTCAAATTTCCACCCGTTGTTTTATCCTGATAGCCGCGGGCCGTTCTTTCAAATTATTTCTATCGTGGTTATAGCGCCGTGGCTCTTTGTCGGTTTCGATATAATTCCGCAAGTTGCAGAAGAAGCAAAATTTTCGCACAACCGCGTAAAGACAATCATGGACACCAGCATAGTAGCAGGCTGTTTCGTTTATATCGCGATGAGTTTCATAGTTGCGTCTGTAGTGCCGGAAATTTTCCCAGATTGGGTCACGTATATCGATTCAATAAATTTTTTAAGTTCTTCCGGCGGGTATAATTCCATAACCACTCTTTATTCAGCTTATAGAATCCTTGGCGCTGTCGGCTTATCTCTAATGGGACTGGCTGCTGTATGTGCCGTGTTGACTGGAGTTTTATGTTTTTATATCGCGTCGAGCAGATTATTACATTCTATGGCAAGAGAAGAATTAATTTCGCCATGGTTCGGAGTTTTGAACAAAAATGGCGTGCCACGTAACGCAGTTTTATTTTGCATGGTTGTTTCGATTTCGATAGTACTGCTTGGGCGACACGTGATTAGCTGGACTGTTGACATGGCTTCGATAGGCGGAGCGATTGGTTATGGCTACACTTCGTTAGCGGCATATAAGTTTTCACGTCTGGAAAACAGAAAGGACGTCGCGATATTCGGCATGTTAGGCTTTGTACTTTCTGTAATATTTGCGGTACTGCTGCTTGTGCCGATACCCGGGCTCGACAGTTCTCTATCTTTGCCATCTTACTTCATGCTTATCGCGTGGATCGTGATAGGACTTTGGGATTAAAAATTTCATTCGTCGAGTCTTCGCACTAATCTGAAAATCACGGAGGCCAATTTTTGAGGGTCATGCCTCATTACGCGGCCTTCTTTTTCATTTTCAAATACCGACATTATAGGCGCTTCTACGCATATGCAGCCCATGTTTTTAATCGCCTCGCGCTGATGATAATTTAGAAATAACGGCGACGCACCTTTATTTTTATATGCTTCGATGATGTCTTCTGGAATCGGCGCGCTGTTCGCAATCACAAAATCAGGAACGCAACCAAGAGCCACGCTCACCCATTCGAGGTGCTGCAAAATATTCATGCCTTGAGTTTCGTCAGGCTGTGTCATCAAGTTGCAAATATAAATTTTAGGGACTGGAGAATCTTTTAACTTGTCCGCGAAATCCGGCAGCAATAAATTCGGAATCACGCTCGTGAATAAACTCCCCGGGCCAAGAAGTATAACGTCAGCTTCATCGACGGCGTTAAGAACATCAGGCAGCGGGCGCGCGTTCATAGGTTCGAGCCAAATCTCATCAAGTTCATGACCGTGTTCAGAAATATCTAACTCGCCTTTGACTTCGAGGCCGTCTTTAGTTTTTCCCATGAGCGTTATAGATTCTGTCGTAACTGGCAAAACTCGCCCACGAATTGAGAGCAAGTGATTCATCTTTTCAACGGCCGTACTAAAATCGCCGCTCATCTCCGTAACCGCGAGTAACAATAAATTTCCAAGACTATGCCCGGATAATTCCCCACGGTCGAATCTGAAATCAAGAATTTTTTTTAGCTCGTTGTCGTTCTCTGCGAGAGCCGCTATACAGTTCCGAACGTCCCCGGGCGGCAACATTCCCCACTCGTTTCGGATTCGTCCGGAGCTTCCGCCCTCGTCAGTTACAGCTACGACAGCCGTAATATTTCGAGTGAAGGCTTTAATTCCGCGCAAGAGTGTTGAAAGTCCCGTGCCGCCTCCTACAGCTACAATATAAGGCCCGTTCGATAAACGCCCGGATATTGCACGCTCAATCACAGGCCGGCCAGACTTAAATTTAATTCGTCCGAACAAAAATAAAATTATTAAAGTCGTTAATACTCCTAATGCAAAACTCATTGATGACCGTGCCCCTTATCTCTGTGCATCACGCAGACGCCGCTATAAACTTTTGAATAAATCTCCCCGAGCCATTCGGCCATAGCAACCGAACGATGCCGCCCGCCCGTGCAGCCTACAGATATATGAAGCTGTCCTCGAACGTTATTCAAGAACTGCGGAATGAAAAAATCAAGAAAATTTTTCGTGAGCTCGATACACTTATGCGTCTCTGGAAATTTTAATAAGAAATCTTTCACGGGCTCGTCTTGCCCGGTGAGGTCTTTCAGTTCGTCAACATAATAAGGATTCGGCAATCCGCGAACGTCCATAACGAAGCTGCTGTCTTGCGGAACGCCGTACTTGTATCCGAACGAGCTTATTAAAATTGAAATTCCGCCATCGTTCTCAAAAAATTCTTTCAAAAGTCGCTCACGATGTTGATGAAGGTCCATTAAAGAAGTATCAATGATAATGTCCGCGCGGTCAAGCACCGGGGCGAGAAGCTCACGCTCTGTTAAAATTCCTTCGCGCGTCGAGCGTCCATGACTTAGAGGGTGAACGCGTCGAGTACGTTCGTAGCGTCGCAATAATTCTTCGTCCGAGGCCGTCAAAAAAATTACTTTGACAACGCCGCCCCACGCTTCAGAAATTTCATCAATGACTTTCACAAAATTTTTGCTCACGTTGCGAATGTCAACCGTAGCGACGACCCCACGACTTTTTGAGGCTTCCGGCCGTTCTGATATAAGTGTGAAGAGTTGAGGAAGAAGAGCAGGAGGAAGATTATCTATTGTGATAAAGCCGAAATCTTCAAGAACTTTCAATGTCATTGTCTTTCCGGCTCCGCTCATTCCCGTTACGATGATAAACTGCTTCATTTTTAAAGCCTCCTTCATAATTAAGTCGATATTGTAGCACTTGAAACTTTGCGCGCGATTTTGGCTATTTTGAAAACGTGTATAATATAGCGAAAATTTTTAATTTTTAAGGAGAGTGTATTTTTCATGCAAGGCATAATGGACACGATTATGCATTACAACGGGATCGTCAACAGCTTTGTCTGGGGTGCGCCCGTTTTAATCTTGCTTGTAGGTACGGGAGTTTATTTAACGCTCCTGCTTGGTCTTCCGCAGTTCAGATATTTCTTCGCTTCATTGTCAGAAGTCTTCAGCTTCAGAAAGAAATCCGGCGAAGACAAATCCATTTCTTCATTCGCAGCAATGGCTACGGCAATGGCAGCCACAGTCGGAACAGGAAACGTTGCGGGTGTCGCTACGGCTCTTCATCTTGGAGGCCCCGGCGCGATGGTCTGGATGTTAATCTCGGCAGTCTTTGGAATGTGCACGAAATTTGCCGAAGTTACATTAGCCGTTCACTATCGACAGAAAGACGCTCACGGCGATTGGCGCGGGGGCACGATGTATATCCTTGAGAACGGAGCAAGCGACGCTCTTGGCCAGGGCCTTGGAAAATTCATCGGTAAACTTCTCGCGATTTTGTTTGCTCTGTTCGCGTTCTTAGCTTCATTCGGAATCGGCGCAGCTACACAGGCGAACTCGGCGGCCGAAGCTATGTCGATGGGCTGGGGAGTCAATCACCTCTATAGCGGAATCGTTATGGCTGTCCTTGTCGCACTTGTCATCATTGGCGGACTCAAGAGCCTTTCGACAGTTACGACTTACGTAGTCCCGTTCATGGCGATCTTCTACGTCTTTGGGGCAATTTACGTCTTAATCGTGAACTCTTCAGCAATCCCCGAAGCAATTTCTAACGCACTTCACTTAGCATTCAGCAACCCGACAGAGACTCTTCCCGGAGCATTA
>CAJORD010000101.1 GCA_905236605.1 uncultured Synergistales bacterium
GACGTTCCGTGAAGCACTAACGGAATTTTCACAAGCTCACGAATTTTCGCGAGAACTTCAAAATTAACTTGCGGAACTCCTTTATAAACACCGTGAGCAGTTCCGACAGCTACAGCCAACGAATCGCAGCCCGTGCGCTCCACAAACTCGGCCGCTTCTTTAGGATCAGTGAAAGGATTTTTGCCTTTCGTGTTGTCGAGGTCGTCCTCTTTACCGCCGACCCGGCCTAGCTCTGCTTCAACAGGGACGCCGCCAGCATGGCAAACTTCGACGACGGATTTAGTGAGCGAAATGTTTTCTTCAAACGGCAATTTGCTTCCGTCGATCATGATTGACGTGTAGCCGGTGTGAAAAGCTAAAACGGCTGTCTCGAAGCTGTTGCCGTGGTCAAGATGACAAACGACAGGAACGTTAGCGCGTTCGGCGGCGGCTTTGATGTTCGCGAAATAAAAATCTGCGCCTGCATATTTAATCGTGCCGGGCGTTGTCTGCATTATGACGGGCGATTTAGTTTCTTCGGCGGCATTCAGAACCGCGATGACCATTTCCATATTTTCAACATTAAACGCGCCTATAGCGTAACGATTTTTCAGCGCGTCTGCTAATAATTCTTTTGAACTTACAAGCAAATTCTTACTCTCCTTTTGATAACAAAAATATCAAGATTAATTATAATCAAGCTGACGCAAATTTGTTAATCGCATGTTACAATAACAAATACCCAGAGGTTATACATGAAAAGAGATGAAAGCGTCAATGGATAACAACATCATTGTATCGAAATTCGGAAGCACTGCTATGGCCGATGCAGAGCAAATTAAAAAGACTGCTGAAATTATAAAATCAAATCCAAATCGCCGTTATGTGGTTGTTTCCGCGCCGGGACAACTAACTCCTGATGATATAAAAATAACAGATCTGCTTTATATTTGTTATTCAAAATATGAGAGTAGGGAAAATTTTGCTGATGTCCTCACGACTATCCAAGATCGTTTTGAGGAAATTGTCCGCGACTTGGGAATAAATTTCGATGTTGCTACAGAGATTGCCGAACTTAAGCGCACATTATTTTTTGGAAAAAGTCGCGACACTACGGCGAGCCGAGGTGAATATATCACAGCGAAAATTTTAGCGGCGTATCTCGGCTGGAACTTTGTTGACGCAGGCAAAATAATTTTTTTCAACAAGGACATTACTCTAAACGAGCAAGCAACGCTAAGAGCGATTGAAAATGTTATTTCCAATCTTCCTAACGCCGTAATACCGGGCGGCTATGCAATGATTGACGGCAAAATCGTAAAGACGCCTGCAAGAGGCGACGGGGTCGGTGCAATGATTGCACGTGTGCTCAATGCCCCTGTATATGAAAAATGGACTCAACATAAAGGAATATTTATCGCTGACCCTGATTATATTGAAAATCCTTTAATGATTCGTAATGTAACATATAAAGAATTAATTGAGCTTAGCTATATGGGGATTTCAGTTATTTATGAAGATGTCATAATGAAGTTGATGGATACCCCTGTTTCGTTAAACATTCGTAATCTAAACAACCCTGACGATAAAGGCACGATAGTTTCAGACAAGCTCCCCGAAGGCACAGAACGAAAAGTCGCGGCGTGTATATCAGGACGAAGAAATTTCAAAATGCTCCGCGTCGAAAAATTTGGACTTAATAGAACTCACGGAATTGCTCAAAAAGTTTTTGAGACGTTCGCAAAGTATAGAATTTCATGCGAGCATTATGTTTCAGGAATTTATAATTTTGCTGTGGTTATTAAAAATCCAATGTTCGATTTGAAACGTCAAGAAATCATAAAGGACATTACAAACTCCATTCACCCCGAACAAATCGTAATTGAAAAAGATTTATCGTTAATCGCAATCATTGGCGAAGGCATGGGAACTGTGAAAGGAATTTTTGCGAGGATTTTCGACGCTATAGCGAGCATTGGTGTTAAAGTCCGAATGATTGACCAAGGCGCTGACGATTTGAATATCATAATCGGCGTTTATGACGAAGACTTTGAAGCCTGTGTTAAGGCATTGTATAAAGCTATGATTTTAGAATAAAAATTTTTTTTTAATTCCTAACTCCTTAAAAAATTTTCACGAAGGAGTTTTTTTATGATTAATCACGAGCTTAATAATTTAATTTCGTTTGCTCTTCATCATTCATTAATCACACCTGAAGATAAAATTTGGGCCGCTAATTCGCTCATTGGCATCTTAAAATTAAATTCTTTCGAGTTTGAGGACGAATCCGGCGCGCCGGAAACTTTTTCAAAATCGCCTGACAGCATTCTCTCTAAAATTCTCGACTGGGCCGCAGAAAATAATTTAATCGAAAACACCGGCACAGAACGCGATCTTCTCGACACGGAACTAATGGGAGTATTCACGCCTCGACCGTCAGACGTGATTGAAAATTTTCATTCTCTCGAAAAAAAATCTCCAGTCGAAGCCACGGATTATTTTTATTCGTTGGGAGTTTCTTCTAATTATATACGCTCCGAACGAACGGCAAAAAATATTTGCTGGAAGACGTCAACGGAGTTTGGCGAACTCGATATTACGATTAACATGTCGAAGCCCGAAAAAGACCCGCGCGAAATTGCGAAGGCCCGCGCCGTGAAGTCGTCAGGTTATCCGAAATGCCTGCTTTGCAAAGAGAACGAAGGCTTTTATGGTCATCATGGACACCCCGCGCGACAAAATATCAGGTTAATCCCGCTGAATTTCAAAGGCCATACATGGTATTTTCAATACTCGCCTTACGCTTATTACAACGAACATTGCATAGTCCTTGATGAAAATCACGTGCCAATGTTAATTTCGCGTGAGACGTTTGAAAATCTCTTCGCGTTTATTGAGAGATTTCCGCATTATTTTTTAGGTTCAAACGCGGACTTGCCGATCGTAGGCGGCTCAATTCTTTCACATGACCATTATCAGGGCGGACGATACGTCTTCGCGATGGATAACGCGCCATTTGAAAAAAAATTTGCTCTCGCAGATTCAGAAATTACGGCCGGAAGGATTAAATGGCCAATGTCAGCGATAAGATTAAATTCAAAAAATCCGGAGAAGCTCGTGAACTTAGCGGAGAAAATTTTATCGGCGTGGCGTGAATGGACAGATGAGAGCGTCGGGATTTTGGCTCATTCAGACGGCGAAGCACACAACACTATAACGCCGATAGCGCGACGCAAGGGCGAAAATTTTGAACTTGATTTAGTTTTGCGAAACAACCGAACGAGCGATGAGCACCCGCTAGGAATTTTCCACCCTCACGCAGAAGTTCATCATATTAAAAAAGAAAACATCGGCTTAATTGAAGTTATGGGATTGGCGGTGCTGCCTGCGAGATTGAAATCAGCGCTTGAAAAAATTCAAACGGCGTGGCTAGAAAATAAAAATTCTTTGCCGTCGGAACTTGAAGTTCATGAAGTCTGGTATAAAACGCTGCGAGAAAAATATAGCGGCTTAACTGGCGCGGACTAAGTGAAAAAAGTTTTGCGTGAAGAAGTCGGGCATGTGTTCGCGCAAGTTTTGAGAGACA
>CAJORD010000102.1 GCA_905236605.1 uncultured Synergistales bacterium
AGAGGACGCCTCCGCAGTGTGCCGTTAAAAACTCTAATTGATGAAGCCTTGATGTTATGTGCCGCCGGCGCAAAAGAATTATGCTTAGTCGGTCAGGATTTAACCGTTTACGGCGCGGACCTTGACGACTCGAACGCAAATTTGAAAACTCTAATTCACGAACTTAATCGCGAACTTCCGAAAGGCACATGGCTGCGACTGCTTTATCTTCACCCGAATCGAGTTGACGAAGCGTTAATTGACTTTTTTATGTCGCATGAGAAAGTTCTGCATTATCTTGATATTCCGATTCAACATGCTTCACCAAAAATTTTGGACGCAATGAACAGACCTTGCCCGCCTGGTCACATGGAAAAAATTTTTAGATACATTCGCAGCCGTGATAATCTCTTCACGCTTCGCACAACGATTATGACGGGCTTCCCTGGTGAAACTCAAGAAGATTTTGAAAAAGTCTTTGATTTCGTGAGCGAAATTGAATTTGATCACATGGGAGCGTTTATTTATTCTCCCGAAGACGGAACACCTGCCGCGAAATTAAAAAAACGAGTTTCAAAAAAAATCGCCGAAGAACGTTGCAGCGAACTTCTGAATTTACAACTCGATATATCCGAAGAGCGAAGCAATTTATTTGTCGGCCAAGATCTTGAAATTTTAATTGAAAATATTGAGCGTCAAGAGGGTGAACTCGTGGCGGTCGGACGAAGCTTCAGGGACGCTCCTGACGTTGACGGCGTTGTAATTGCGTCAGGAATTGAAGGAAAAAATTTCAAGCCCGGCGATTTCGTTCGCGTGAAAATTGATGATACTATCGCAAATGATTTATATGGAAAGGTGATTTAATAAAATGCCCGCAGCAAAAAATTTTAAATTTAATTGGAAGGACGCAAAAAGCTATCCTTATTACGTGTGGTTAGCGAGCGTCTTCGGTCTTGGATTTTTGCCTTCAGGAATGCCCGGCACGGTCAGCTCTGCGGCGGCTTGCGTCGTTAGAATGTTTGTTGACGTTCCATTATGGGCGATTGTGCTTGTGAGTTTTATCGGTGTTTATGTAACAGACAAATCCGAAAAATTTTTCAACATGAAAGACCCAAGCTTCTTAAATATTGACGAAGTGCCGGGAATGTGGCTGACGATTTTTTTACTTCCGCCAAGTTTTATAATTCCGGGCTTCTTTTTGTTCCGGCTGATTGACATCTTGAAGCCGTGGCCGGTGTCGTACTTTGATGAGAAAGTTCCGGGCGGTTGGGGGATTATGGCCGACGACATAGCAGGCGGGATTATGGCAAATATTTTGTTGCAGTCTTATAACGCATATTTTCATCAAGCCGGTTGGGTTTATGATTTATTAATTTTAGCGGGGGTGTTGAAGTAATGCCTTCAGCAGTCTTAGCAGCGATTGGCGACGAACTTTTAAGCGGAGCGCGCCTCGAAAAAAATTGCAATTTTATGGCGAAGAATTTTCATAATCGAGGCTGGGAATTAAAGCGCGTCGAAATAATTTCAGACGAAGAAGACGAGATTATAAATTTATTTTCGCGATGGGTCGGCAAAGTTGAATTATTAATAATCTCCGGCGGCCTTGGCCCAACTCATGACGACAAAACGCGCTACGCAATTTCAAAATATCTCGATTGTGATTTATATTCGGATTCTTTATATGATAAAGTTGTTGAAAGAGTTAAAGATGATCCGCACCGCTTTGAATATACAGAACGCTGCCGCGATCCTCAAGCTATGATTCCAAAACTTGCAGCGCCGATTTTCAATCCTGTGGGCTTCGCGCTCGGAATAAAATTTGAAAAGGACGGCACGAAAGTTTTAGCGTTGCCCGGCGTTCCAATGGAATATGAAGCTATGACGCGTCAAGAGCTTCCTGAAATTTTTTCACTTGAAAATAAAAATTATGCATGGACTTCAATTATTATTCTTGATGTCCCGGAGATGACAATTGCAAATAAAATTCCCGAAGTCATTAATAATAAAAATTTGCATGTTTCAGTCTTGCCTGCGTTCCCGCAAGTTGAATTAATAATCCGAGGCGAGCCTTCGCAAGTTGAAGAAGTCGAACAAATTATTCGAGAACGATTTCCGGATTCGTTGCCGCGCGGCTGTACGTCGATAGCCGAAGCCGTTTTGTTTGAAGCGAAGGCCAAGGGCGCAAAAATTTCTTGTGCCGAGTCATGCACGGGCGGACTTGTCGGAGCGTCATTGACGGACATAGCGGGAAGTTCAGAAGTTTTCAACGGCAGCGCAGTAACTTACAGCAACGAAGCAAAAATGAAAATTTTGGGAGTTAGCGAAGCCACGCTAAAAAATTTCGGTGCAGTCAGTGAGCAATGCGCGGCAGAAATGGCCGAGGGAGCTTTAAGAGTTTATGATTCAGATTTTGCAGTTTCGACTACTGGAATAGCTGGCCCTGACGGTGGAACAAAATTAAAACCGGTCGGAACAGTTTGCTTCGGAGTTGCGTCAAAGACCTGGACAAAAACTTTTACAAAAAAATTGCCGGGCGGACGTTCCGAAGTAAGAATCAGGGCTGTAAGATTTGCACTTTCAGAATTATTAAAAGAAATCCGAAAGTAAAATTAATTTTACGAAAGGAGCATTATGTTGTTCAAACTATCAATAGTTATCCCGTGCTACAACGAACGCAATAATATTGAAGAGATCGTAACGCGTGTGCGCTCCTCTTCAATTGCTGACAAGGAAATTATTATCATTGACGACTGTAGCACCGACGGCACGCGGGAACTTCTAAAAGAAAAAATTTCGCCGCTCGTAAGCAAAATTCTTTATCACGATGTCAATCAAGGCAAGGGCGCGGCATTGCGTACGGGCTTTGCTCATGCGACCGGGGATATAGTCGTCATTCAAGACGCCGATCTCGAATATGACCCGGCGGAATATGAAAATTTAGTCGCGCCAATTTTATCTGATGAAGCCGATGTAGTTTATGGCTCTCGATTTTTGAATAAGAATGCCAAGGGCTATTTATCGAATCGTCTTGCGAACAAATTTTTAACGGGACTCTCAAATTTTTTCACGCACTATAAAATTAGTGACATGGAAACTTGTTATAAAACTTTCAAACGCAGCGTAATTCAATCAATCGAAATTGAAGAAAATCGTTTCGGCTTTGAGCCAGAGATTACAGCAAAACTTGCGCGCCGTGGTGTTCGCGTGAAAGAAATTCCCATTACTTACAATCCTCGCTTAAAAGAACACGGTAAAAAAATCGGCTTCAAAGACGGCCTCCGGGCGATTTATTGTATTTTGAAGTACCGTCATTCTGGGGGGGTATCTGAATGCTGCGCGTTTGTGTTACAGGCGGCGCAGGATTCCTTGGCTCTCACCTGTGCGACAGACTTATAAAAGAAGGCCACGACGTTATTTGCGTCGATAATTTATTCACCGGAAGCAAAAACAATATCAGACATTTATTACAAGAACCTTATTTTGAATTTATAAGGCATGATGTAATTAATCCTGTTTACGTTGAATGTGATCAAATCTATAATTTAGCTTGCCCCGCTTCACCTATTCAATACCAAAGAGACCCTATTTATACAACTAAAACATCTGTATATGGTACGTTCAATGCACTCGGTCTAGCCAAGAGAACAGGTGCAAGAATCTTGCAGGCATCTACATCAGAAGTTTATGGCGACCCCGAATGCCACCCACAACCTGAAAGTTATAGAGGCTGTGTTAATACAATCGGCCCGCGTTCCTGCTACGATGAAGGCAAACGAATTGCCGAAACACTTTTCTTTGATTATCATCGAAAACACGGCGTTGACATTAAAGTAATGAGAATTTTCAACACTTACGGCCCACGAATGGACAAAGGAGACGGCCGCGTCGTCAGTAATTTCATCGTTCAGGCTCTCAAAGACGAGGACATCACGATTTATGGCAATGGCTCACAAACTCGCAGCTTCTGTTATGTTGATGATTTAATCGAGGGCATGATTAGGCTTATGAACAGTCGCGACGGCTTCACAGGGCCCGTTAATATCGGCAACCCCGGTGAATTTACAATTAAAGAACTTGCTGAACTTGTAATAAAGCTAACCGGCGCGCATTCAAAAATTGTTTATAAACCTTTGCCGCAAGACGATCCAACGCAAAGAAAGCCGGACATCTCGCTTGCACAAAGAGAACTTTCTTGGAAGCCGACAATACCACTTGAAGAAGGTCTTAAATATACAATCGAGTATTTCAAAAAAATCTTAGCATGAGTATATTTGATAGGCTCATGCTTTTGCCTGGGTTTAGAATTTTTGCGCCTTTTTATCAACGTCATAAAGAAATTTTGTTGTATTTATTCTTCGGTGGTGTGGCGTTCTTCCTAAATATCGGGCTATTTGTCGTTATAAACGAAGTTTGGAACATTGATGCTTTAATCAATAATGCAATATGTTGGTTTATATGCGTCATGTTTCAATATTTCACTAATAAAACTTGGGTATTTGAATATGAAATCACGAGTGCAACTGAATTATTTCGTCAAATAATTTCATTCTTTTCAGGAAGGATTTTTACACTTTTTATCGAAGAATTAATTATTGCAATTTTTATAACTTGGTTGAAATTTCACAGTTTGAGCGTCAAGTTAGCGGCGCAAGTTATTGTGATTATATTAAATTACATTATAAGCAAGATGATTATTTTCAAAGAAAGGTAGATTTTATTAATGTCGTCAATAATTTTCCAAACGGTGATGTATTTTCTGTTTTGTTGCACGTTTGGTGCAGCTTTTTTTGCGAGTTTTACTGTATGCGAAAACATTTACAAGGCCGTTTGTGTTTCTAGTATTTTGTGGTCAACGTTTGTATTTGTATTAGTCGAAGGTTTGAATTTTTTCAAAGCAATAACGGCTGCGAATTTGATGATCGTATGGGGAATTTTTTTAATCGTCATCGGCGGTTATTGTGTGTCAAAGCGCGCTTTGCTCAAAAATAAAATTGCATTACTAAAAAGAAGTGTCGTGAGTTTATATCGCAATAACAGGACGTCGGTGAAAGCATTAATAATTTTCATTACGTTCTTCATGGTTGCGCGAACGATTTTAGCTGTAATTACAGCTTCGCATGATGCGGATTCTATGACTTATCATCTTTCAAGAATCATGTATTGGATACAACACAAAAGCGTAGATTATTACGACACACACGTTATGCGACAATTATTCTCGCCTGTCTTTGCTGAGTATATAAATCTTAATGTATTTTTGCTGACGGGCGGCGACTTGTTCGTGAACATGTTACAAAATTTTTCGGCTTATGGGTGTCTGTTGTTGCTGTATGGAATTATAAAAAATTTAGGCTGCGGGATTAAATGGGCGCTTTTTGGTTGTGTTTTAGCTCTCAGTATGAATATTTTTGTAGCCGAATCGTTATCTACGCAAGTTGATATGGTAGGAGCGTTTTATTTAGTGACTCTGACATATTTAATAATCGAAGTTCTATATAAAATGAGGCTCACAATTTTTCAATTTACATTGCTTGGTCTCGCGTCCGGATTAATTTATATAACGAAAACAAACGCTTGTGCCCCGGCAGCCGTGATTATTTTTTACGTGGTGCTAGTGAAAATTTTTCAGGGAAATTTCAAAATTATTCCGTTGGGAATTGTGTCTTTGATTTTCATCGGCCTAATCGTTTCAACGACGTTTTATAGGAATTACAATGAGTTCAACGGCGACTTTATGGCAAGAATAAACGTAGGCAACATAGCAATCGGAACAGCCAAGCCAGTATATATTTTAGTAAACGTGATAAAAAATTTAATCACAATTGGCGCAGAACGTAATCAATTCTTGCTCCGAGGATTTCTTAAGACATTCGGACGAGTTTTTAATATTGACATAAATGCCCCCGAAACGACTTTCGCGGCGCTTCCGTTCGATCAAAAGTATCTTTACTATTTTCCAGGTCTTGGCTCAGGTGGGGGAGCTCATCTTGTTACGCCATTGTTCTTAATCGCGACTATGATTTCGCTTGCGTATCTCGTTAAACGCCGAACGAAAACGGAAGGCTTTATGTTTGCATTAATTTTGCAGATGTTCTCAATACTTGTAATATTACGTTGGCAGCCATGGGCAAGTAGATTAATTCTTCCGTCGCTTGTTGTTGTTGTTATTCCGATTGTTTATTATTTTAGAGAAATTACAAATAGCTTCGATAAATCTTCACTAAAATATAAAATTTGTTATTTTCTTATTCTCGAATTAATTTTTCAGTGTGGCATTTGCTCTGCAGAAGGTCTGGGCCTGTATAGTTATATAGCGCTGCACAGCCTGCGTTATCCAAGATATTCTAGATATTTTGGGTTCGGACAACATAGCAAGAAATACGCTGCGTATACTAATTTTTCGCGTATGCTTGACGAAGGGAATTACAGCAACATTGGCTTCGATGGAACAGAAGGCATGTATCAATATCCGCTCTTGGCTAAATGCGTTCCGCAAGGCAAAAAAGTTGAGTGCGTGAGCTTACAAGGAAATGGACGCGAAACAAAAATTTTGAATCCGAATTTCGAGCCTGATATTATTTTTGCGCAAGATGTTGAATTAAGTCACGAAAAAATTTACACTTGCAACGGTAATAATTATAAGTGCGTTTTTAACTTAATAGATGATAATCCTGAAAACTCGCAGATAAATTATTATTCCGTATGGGTGAAAAAATAAATAATAAATAAAAAAACTCCGGCGAAGAAAAAATTCTTTACCGGAAATTTTTTTATAAATCGAAAAGCGTGCTTTGAAATTTGTGATTTTATCTGCGTTTCATTAAGAGCACCGCTCCAAGTAACAAGACCGGCGCAAAAATTCCCGAGTTACAGCCGCCGCCACTTCCGCTAAGAGAGCCGTCATCGTCATCATTTTCAGCCGACGTTATAACAGGCGTGTAAGTGTTATCAGCTTCCATATAAGCGACTATGTTCACGTCTTTATC
>CAJORD010000103.1 GCA_905236605.1 uncultured Synergistales bacterium
ATAACACCATCTTTCATTTTTGCAATGTTGGATTTATTGATTATTCCCTCTGTTGCAGGAAACAGCGGGCAATGCAAGAAAATGACGTCGGATTCAGCAAGCAATTTATCAAGTTCAACATATTCAGCTAACGCTTTGCCGGCCTCACTCTGGAACGTATCATAAGCGAGGATTTTCAAATCCATTGCTTTTAGTATTTTTGCTGTTGCCTGACCAATACGACCAAGCCCGATGATACCCGCTGTTTTGCCGTAAAGCTCAATCATGGGGAAGTCCCAATAACACCAATCTATATTATTCTGCCATTTTCCGGCTTTCACTGTATCTGAATGATGCTGATAGTGAGAGCAGATTTCAAGCAAAAGTCCGACTGCATACTGTCCTACAATCTGTGTTCCATAAGTTGGAACGTTTACAACAGGAATGCCTTTTTCTTTTGCGTAATTGTAATCTATTACGTTGTAACCGGTTGCAAGTACTGCGATTAACTTCAGGTTCTGACATTTGTCAATCGTAGCTTTTGAAATTGGTGTTTTGTTTGTAATTGCAATTTGAGCATCTCCGATAGCTTCGGCGATTTTGGGTGATTCTTCATACGAAATTCGGTCATAAACTTTTAATTCACCAAGAGCCTCAAGACCGCTCCACGAAAGATCTCCTGGGTTTTCCGTGTATCCATCAAGTACTACAATTTTCATTTTTGTAAATTCCTCCTAAGTTTAACCAAACACGAGTGCAACTGGATATTCGATTATTTGCGGGAAGAGAATAAATATCACAAGAGATACAGCAATTAGAATTATCCATGGTACAGAGGCCTTAATAATTCTTTCCAATGGCAGCCCTGTAACATTTTCAGCCGCATATAGACAGACACCAACAGGCGGAGTGATTAGACCGAAAGATAACGTGATTACAAGAAATACCACGAAGAACAACGGCGATACACCTACAGCTTGAACTGCTGGAAGCAAAATAGGCACTAAGATAAAGATTGCCGCTGTAGCGTCCATGAACATTCCGACCACGATTAAGAATGCATATAGCACTAACAAAATTACTATTCTGTTATCTGAAATCCCGGCGATCATCTCGGCAACTCTTGTAGGCAAGCCGTCTATCTCAAACAAAACTGATGCGGGTTTAGCAGCGATTGCAACAAATAATATTGTACCGGTTGAACGCGCGTTCTTTACAACTATTCGCGGAATGTCGCGCCATTTCAGGTTTTTGAATACATAAATCGAAATGAAACACGTATATACAACTGCTATTGCCGCGCCTTCTGTTGGTGTATAAATTCCAGTATAAACGCCTCCAAGCAAGATGACAGGCGTTAAAAGTGCTGGTATAGCTCGCTTGAAAGCTCTTCCAAGTTTTGGATATTCAAACGGTGTTCTGTCTCCAATGTCGTGTTTTTTACAAAAGAAATAATTGTATATCATGAAGATAAATCCAATTATTAAACCCGGTATAAATCCAGCAAGCAACGCTTGACCAATCGAAACATTACCAGTGGCTGCTGCGTTTATCATTAGAATACTAGGCGGAATGACCGAAGCCAACATTGAGCCAGATAAATTTATCGCTGTAGCGTAATCTTTGGGATAACCTTTCTTTTCAAGAGCGTTTATACTCATTTTACCGATTGATGCAATGGCCGCAACTGACGAGCCACTCATTCCGGCAAAAAGCATGTTGACAACTACAGATACGTGCCCTAGACCACCATATATCCAACCAACTAACGCTTCAGAAAGGTCATAAATTCGGTCGGCTATTCCACCTTCGTCCATTAGAGAGCCGCAAAGTATGAACAAAGGAACGGCAACCATTATGAATGAATTCATAGCTGTGAACATGGATTGCGCCGCCATACTAAGAGGTAATTCTGTCATAGTTACCATTGCAATAACTGACGCGGCTCCGAGTGAAACAGCGATGGGAACTCCTAAAAACATCAAAATAAGAAAAATTGCAATTAATACCCAACTCATGATTTTTTACCCCTCATTAGCTAACGCTTTCTGTTTTTCAACTTCCTTGTCGCCGATGGCAACTCTATCGTGAAATTCAAGAAAGTTCTGCAATGTCCCGATAATGCCAAGCACAGCGCCTATAGGTTGACAAATTCCAATAATCCACATTGGAATAAGAAGCGCTGTACCCATTTCTTCCCAGTCTATTTGCTGTTGAACGACTTCCCAGCCATAAACTAGCATGACAACAAAGAAAGCTATAACTATCAAAGCATACAAAATTTCACTGAATTTTTTGAGCCATGCAGGTCCCATTTGTAAAAACAATGTAACGCGTGAAGATTCACATTTGCTAAAACCTGCTGCCAGAGCTACAAACATCATCCATAAAAAAAGATAGCGAGAGGATTCCTCTGTCCATGGGAAAGGATGGCCTACAATACGTCCAATTATTTGGATCATAATTACAGCTACCATACCGATAACCAAAATGGCTAGAACAATGTCCTCCAGCATGTTTACTATGTCGAAAAAAACAGACAAACTGGATTTTTTGCGTTCCATTTTCTACTCTCTTTCTTACTTTTGGAAATGAGGAGCGGGAATCAAAATACAACGTTTTAATTCCTAACTCCTCATACTTAAATGCTGTAATTTTGTAATTTAATATTTCTTATTCCGCTGCCGCTCTTCCGGTGAATACTGCGGTCGCGTCAAAGAGTTTGTTATCCTTAATCAGCTCTCTGAATTTTTCGTAGCATGATTTAGATATTTCGATAAACTTCTGCTGCGCTTCGGCTGATACTGGATTTGAGACCATTCCGTTGTCAGTGAGGGTTTTTAATGCAATTTGATCCTGCTCGGCCATCATGTCAACGTTCCACTGCTGAACTTCGGCTCCGGCCTTTTCAATAGCGGCTTGCTGCTTTTCATCAAGTCCCTTGAATACTCTTGAGTTTATACCAACAACCCACGCGTCGGCCATGTGATTAGTAAATGATACAAACTTTTGAACTTCATAGAATTTGTTTGAGTAAGGAACATCTATCGGGTTTTCCTGGCCGTCAAGCGTGTTTAGCTGAAGAGCGTTATAAACTTCTGAGAAATTCATCGGTGTGGTTACAGCGCCGCAAGCTGTGAAAAACTCTACATAAAGTGAGTTGTTGGGAACACGCAAAACAATACCTTTAAGGTCATCAGGTGTATTGATAGGACGTTTGGAATTTGTAACCTCTCTAAATGAACGCGTCCATTTGCCAATAACCGTGATGCCCATTCGGTTTACGCGGTTAAAAAGTTCTGTTGCAATATCGCTGTTGAGATATTTCAAAAGTTGGGCCTGATCGTCGAACATATAAGGCACTGAAATTACGTTGAAACCTGGAACGAAGCTCGCGTAAACGCTTGAAGCAAGAATAAGCATTTGAAGAGAGCCTGCGCCAAGTTGTTTGATTCCAGCCGCTGTATCTCCACCATAAAGTGAGCCGTTAGCTGAAATATTGAACTCAAGCGTGCCTTCTGAATACTCGGTTGCGCGTTTTGCAAACTCTGCTGCTGCTGCGTAGATGTATGAAGTAGTTGGATCAGGAACGGAGATTGTAATTTTCTTTGCTGCCGCAGAAGCCGCAAAAGCCATTGTGAACACCAATGAAACTGCTAATAAAACTGCCAAAAACTTTTTCATTAAAACAACTTCTCCTTTGTAAATTGTATTTTTAAGTTACACTGAACTTAAATAAATCTTTTAATGCCGGATACAAGCGTAAATATGTCTCATAGCGCTTTGTATAAACATCATCAAAATCGTGTTTTGCTTTGAACTCGTGAAAAACTTTCTTATCGACTTTTTCTGAGGCTTCATGCACATTTCTGAAGACTCCTGCGCCTACGCCTGCAATAAGAGCTGCACCAACTGGCGCCATATCGTGAATATCCAAAACTGTAATATCGCGTCCTGTAATATCAGCCTTAATTTGTGCCCACACGCGGCTTTTTGCTCCTCCGCCAATCGACGAAAACTTTGTAATTTTGTTGCCTGTTACACGTTCCGCAATTTCACACATTTGGCGAAGACCATAACCACAACCTTCTAGCACAGCTCTATTCATGTCGCGGCGCGTAGTTTTGAGCGAAATACCAAAAAATACTCCGCGCGCATAAGGGTCCCATATTGGACTTCTCTCACCAAGCATATATGGCAAAAACACGACGCCGTTACAGCCGGGTACTGCTAATTCAGCGTCATGATTCATATATGTGAAAGCCTCGCCAATGTGCGCTGTAATATCTTTTAATTCGCCATAAAACTGACGTAAAAACCACTCGTTAGCCGCACCCGTGAATGACATCGCGCCTTGATAAATCCATGTATCTGGTACAACATGACAACGATTTATAAAGCCTCTATCAAAAACAGGTTTATCAATGCAAACCGTTAAAACGTCGGTGGTGCCTACAGATTCGCAAACATCTCCGGCCTTGGTAACTCCTGCAACAAGCGTTGCGCATGGTGTATCAGCTCCGCCTATCGCGATTGGAATACCGCTAGGAATGCCGAGGCCGATTAAATCCATGTCGATTAGTTCGCCCACTACGTCCGTGGAATTGTGAAGAGGAGGAAGTTTTTCAAAATCAATTCCAATCTTTTCACATAAAAATTCTGACCACGTGCGCTCTTGTTGCGTTTTTCCAGTTGTTACAAATAAGTTGGAATATGAAGCGTTTGAATAATCTATCGCAAACTCGCCTGTCATCTTATTTGCTAATAAAGTGTTAAGATGCCCAAAATATTTCGTTCGTGCATACTCGTCAGGCATGTTGCGTTTTATCCAAAGCATTGACGAACCAGAGAAAGCTCCCGCCATAGAGCCGTTTGCAGTGAGTTCAAAAAGTTTTTCAGAGCCTACTGAATCCAAAATTATTTCGGCTTCCTTTGTACTACGTCTATCCGAATAAATTATTGGATTTACAATTACCTCGCCGTTTTCTCCCAACGCAACCAGTCCTGGACACAAAGAAGATATGCTAATGCCACATACTCGCGAAACGTCGATACCGTGTTTATCTCTCAACGATACAACGCACGATATAAAGGCTTCCCACATGCTTTTTGCGTCGATCTGGACTGATTGTTGGTCAGGAGTTATGAGCCTGTATTTGCTGCTGGCAAGTCCCAATAATGCGGCGTTTTCATCGATTATCGAGACTTTCAGGCTTGTAGTGCCAACATCAACTCCTAATAAATACCTGCTCATTTAACAAATCTCTTATTTAAGAATGTCGTAGTCAGAGTAGTTTTTCTCGTTTTTGACGGTCTTGTAAAGTTCCATACAATCCTTCGGGCTGTAATTCTTGTGGATTAAACGGCGAAGCGCGATTACAAGTGCTGTTACGTCATCATTATCCCATACCCAACGGCCCATCGTTACACCGCCGCAACCTGCGTCAAGAGCGTCTCTTGTCATCTTCATGTAGTAATCAAGAAGTGCATCACCCGAAAGTCCCTTCGGTGTGTCGCCGCCTTGAATTACAACTCTGAACGATGAAGGCACGCACGCAATTACTTTTGCCATACTATCGGGATCGCCGGTGTATGTCGTCTTTACAATGTCCATGCCGAGTTCGCAAGCACTTCGGACGCAATATGCGATGTTTTCCCAAGCCGCTCTCTTATCTGGCGGAACGCTCTCGCCCTTGGGGTAAACGTGGCCAATTAACGGCATTCCAATTTTGTCGCAATACTCGCTTACTTCACCAATGCGCGCAAATTGTTCATTTTGGAAATTACCAAGCGTCATAGCACCCATTGAAACAGCATCAGCACCCATTCTAACAGCCGCATCTACTGAGCCAAAAACACAATCATTAGTCGGTGATGTTGGGCCATAGTTGGAAATTTTGTGAAGTACACTGATCCCGGAGCCTACATAAGGTCCCCAACAACGTTTCTGAATGCCGCCCGTCATTGTCATAGCATCGGGACGTCCTGCTACGATTTTGTCAATAGCGCCTTGAATATCCTGAATTCCTGTCATAGGCGCAATGCCTCTTGATGTTGCGTGATCAACTGTGATCGCCATCATTTTGCCGCTCTCGGGATTTACCATTCGTGAGAGCCTTACCGCTTTCCCCATTGCATACATAGGTTCAACCAATTTTAATGCATCTCCTAACTTTGAATTTTTTATTTTGCAAGCCTAAATGGCTGTGCTTCCTTAATTTTCGATAACAACCTTCAGCGCGGTTCCAGCCATATGTAATTCCAACGCGCTGCGGAAATCATCAATCTTAAATTTCTGCGATACAATAGCATCGAGGTCGATTTTGCCTGACTTCACCATGTCCGCGGCCTGAAGATAATCAATGCGCTTATATGCAGTGCTGCCCGTGATGTTGAGTTCGTTGTAATGAATTACACTTGGGTCAAACTCGCTCATCTTACCTTTAGGGAATCCAGCAAACAAGCAGACTGTTCCGCCGCGTTTTGCAAGTTTGAACGTCGAATCTACTAACACATTTACACCAATCGCCATTACAATGCGGTCAACGCCTTCGCCGTTGGTCTCTTCCATGACGATCTTGTGAAGATCTTCATTTTTGGAATCTACAACGCGCGCCGCTCCGAGTTTCGCTGCAAGTTCGCGTTTGTCTGGGTCAAGTTCACTGACGATAACCTTTCTAGCGCCAGCAATTAATGAAAGTTCCAAGTGCATTAATCCAATCGGCCCCGCTCCAATAATTAAAACTGTATCATTAAAGCCCGTGCCGGTGTTTCTTAATCCACGAATGCAGCACGCAAGAGGCTCAATCAAAGCTCCAGCAGCGTAGCTAACTGAATCAGGAAGTTTTACAACATTGCCGCTTTCAATACAAATATCAGGAATTAAAACATACTCTTCAAAACCGCCGTTAAATTCGTAACCAATAGCTTTGCGATTTAAGCAGGCGTTTTCACGTCCGGATAAGCACGCAGAACAATGCCCGCAAGGAATTACGTTTGCTACAGCAACACGATCACCAACGGAATAACCTTTGACGTTCTTGCCAACTTCTTCGATTATTCCGCAAATCTCGTGGCCAACTACGGAGTCAGGGCGTACCCCTTTAGTTTTGCCACCGGTGAAGATTCGTTTGTCTGTTCCGCACAGCGCAGCGGCTTTCATTTGTAAAAGTATTTCATCGTCGCCGCACGTCGGCTTATCAATTTCCATGACCTCATAATTATTAGGATAATTCTCAGGGCCATGCAAAACTACAGCCTTCATTTTCATAATGAGTCTTCCCCCTCATGATTTTATAAAAATTCTAAAATTTTGGATAGTGCGATTATATAATCATTAGGGCTTAATTGTCAACATAAAATTTTATTCTACGCTCTTTCCTGTAAACTTCACGGTCTTGTTCAAAAGCTCGTCATCTCTGATTAACTCTCTGAACTTTGGGTAACAAGTTTTTGAAATATTGATAAATTCTTGCTGGGCGTCAGTTGTGATTTCGTTGACTTCCATTCCATTATCCAAAAGAGTTTGCAAAGCGATTTGATCTTTTTCGGCCATCATTGCGATGTTCCATTTTTGAACTTCCTCGCCCGCTCGTCGTAAAGCTAATTGCTGTTTAGCGTCAAGATGTTTGAAAAGCCTTGTATTTATACCAACAACCCACGCGTCGGTCATGTGATTAGTGAATGAAATATATTTTTGAGCTTCATAGAATCTTGCGGAGAACGGTACGTCTACGGGATTTTCTTGGGCGTCAATGACTTCCTCTTTAAGTGCCTGATATAACTTTGGAAAATCCATCGGCGTTGTGATTGCTCCGCACTGTGTGAAAAACTCAACAAAAAGCGGATTATTTGGTACACGCAAGAGAATGCCTTTGAGGTCATTAGGAGTGTGAATTGGGTGCTTTGAGTTTGTGATTTCTCTGAATGAGCGCGTCCATTTGCCTACGACCGTGATCCCCAAGTGGTTCACGCGATTAAAAAGTTCTTCGCCAATATCGCTGTTAATGAAATTCAATAACTGCTCCTGATTATCGAACATGTATGGCACGGATATTACATTAAAACCAGATACGAACGGTCCATAAACAAGCGTCGAGAGAATGACCATATCCAACTTGCCGCCGCCAAGATTCATGATTCCGGTTGAAGTGTCGCCATTGAACGTAACACCGTCAGCAAAAAGTTCAAATTCGAGAGTGCCCTCTGAATACTCCGAAGCTCGTCGCGCAAATTCTTCGGCCGCAGCATAAATATAAGAAGTTTTTGGATCAGGAACCGAGATTGTCATCTTGATATGATTCGCTGAAGCCGCAAACGTCATGACGAAAAAACAAAAAAGCGCCAGAAAAATCTTACAAAGTTTTTTCATGGTAAAAATCCCCTTCAGTCTTAAATTTTTGATTTTATTTTTGAGTTTTTCAATTTTAACATAAGGGTTTGAATTTTCGAGTGTTATACTTTTCACGAAAGGAGCGTAACTGTGTATAAAATCCATGAACTTTCTGAAAGTGTTTGGTCAAAAATCGCTGCGGGCGAAGTTGTAGAGCGTCCCGCTTCCGTAGTCAAAGAACTTGTAGAGAACTCGCTAGACGCAAAAGCAAAACGCATTCGCGTGAAATTATTTGACGGTGGGCGACTGCGAATTATCGTTGAAGATGACGGCGCGGGAATTGCGTTTGACGATTTGCCTCTTGCCTTGACGTATCACGCAACTAGCAAAATTTCGGTCGTCGAAGACCTTGAGAGCATTGTAACGCTTGGTTATCGTGGCGAAGCGTTGGCAAGTATTGCGGCGGTTTCTGATGTTGAAGTCCGAAGCCGTCAAGCTGAAGAAGATTTAGGCGGAATGATTCGAGCAACGGAGGGCAAAATCATAGAACACGTGAAAATAAATCACCCACAAGGCACAAGTATAAAAGTGGAAAATTTATTTTCAGGACTTCCTGCGCGACGAAAATTTTTGAAAAGTGCATCGGGTGAACTTAGACGGGCCGCGGTTTTCTTACGAGAATACGCAGTTTGTAATCCTGAAATTTCTTTTGCACTTGAACACGACGGCAAAGAAGTTTTTGCGACTAATGGCACTGGCGGCAAACGTTCTGTCTTAATAAAAATTTGGGGACCTGGCAACGAGATACAAAATATAAATATTGCACATGGTCATTTAAGTTTAGAATGTTGGTTTCAGCCGCGGGCGGGACTTTCGGCGGGAAGAAATGAAATTATATCGTTTGTAAATGGTCGTGTGGTAAGTGATCCAATTATAAAAAGTGCAATCACGCAAGCGGCACGGGAACTAGACGGCAACTGGGCTTTATTCTTTACTCTTGAACCGTCGCTTGTTGATGTAAATATTCACCCTGCAAAATCGGAAGTTAGATTTAGATTCCCTGATGAAATTTTTTCTGCCGTCAAGAAAGCCGCTAATAATCTAGGCGCGCCTATGGATATGATTAAAAATACTCCATTTACAATAAGGCAAGAAAATCCAACATTACCAAAATTAAATTCAAGTTCTGTAATTACACCAACATATAGGCAATTTACAAACACTAACTTAAATTCTTCAGCCCCGATAACGCCTCAACAGACGCAAATTTTTATAGACGAGTTTCAAAATGAAAATAATACAACGGATACGCCGATTGTAAATTTTTTAGGGCAAAATTCAGGCGGGTATCTTGTATATGACGATTATGATGGTCTTGTCTTAATTGATCCTCACGCGGCGCATGAACGAGTTAATTACGAAAAAATTAAAAATCTAGCTGAAAAATCGCAAAATATCCAACAACTTTTGACGCCAATACTTTTGCACCCGACGTTAGCTCTTGAAGCTCATGAATACGAACATGCTTTGAAAGAATCAGGCTTTGAATTTTCAAATACTACTTCGGGAGTGGGATTAAAGGCCGTGCCTTCGATTGGTGTAGAATTTGAGCCGGAAATTTTATTGCGTGCCTCACTAGGAGCCTTGAAGACTTATCACGACGGCGATACTCTGAATATCTTGTGGCGAACTTGGGCTACAATGGCCTGCAAAGCGTCAGTTAAACTCACAACAAAAATTTCACAAGAAGAAGCTATAACTCTTTGGAAAAACTTGCATAAGTGCGAACAGCCTTTTGTATGTCCTCACGGGCGGCCAACGATGATTGAAATTAAAAATTCTGACCTTAAAAGCCGTTTCGGACGTGAATAAATTAATTTTGCGGCGGTATAAGTCGAACGCGCCAATAATTTTTTGCGAGCCTAATAAATTCTTTTGCAGCCGAAGTCAGATAAGCAGCCCGCCTATAGATTATATACAAGTGCCAACCCGGGTGCTCTGGTAATACAAACTGACGCAATGATGAATGCGCTGTAGAAGAGTAAAATCTCGGAATTATCGCGCAACAATGACAAGCTTCAGCCATTCTTACAACATGCAAACTTGAAGACGTTTCCATCAGTTTATGCGGAATAAATCCAGCCGTTTCAAAAATTTTATCGCAAATTTGACGATGTACAGTTCCCGAAGAGCCTATCTGTGTAAGAATGAAAGATTCGTTTGCAAGTTTAGAAATGTCTATCGTGGGCAAATGCTCTGGATTAGTGCTATCAAGTGGAATTTCTTTACAAACTGGATTATCCTCGGGGACCAAAACTACCATTTCTTCCGCGCCTAAATCCACTGATATATATTGCTGCTCGTCAGGTTGCGAAGGTTGTACCATAAATCCTAAATCTATCTCGCCATGCGATACAGCATTCATCTGCGATTTTGCGTCTAATTCGAGAGGGATTACATTTTGTTCAGGATACTTCTCACGTAATTTAGGATATATTATTGTAAACATTGGAAGCCCGCGATTTGGTGTAAGTCCAATTTTTATATTCCCCTTGCGCGATTGAGTGATGTCCGCAATTTGTCGATACGTGTCCTTTTTAATCAGCAACGCTTTTCGGCAGCCTTCAAGATAAACTTGCCCGGCTTCGGTCAGTCGCCAATTCCGACGGGCACGAACAAAAAGCTGCGTCCCAAGCTCCTGTTCAAGTTTCAAAAGTTGCTGATTGACCGCCGACTGCGAAACGAAAAGACGCTCCGCCGCCCGCGTGATATTATTTTCTTTTGAAATTTCTACAAAGTATTCAAGATGTCGAAAATCCACAGAAGCTCCCTAAATTCCTTTCTTTTTCATTTGTTCAATCATACATTACGCCGAAAAATAATTCAAGAATTACTCTAAGATTTGCTTATTAAATTAAAAAAAATAAATGCTTGACTTTAGAATTGGCTATGCCTATAATCTCATCATCACACAAACAACAAAACGCTAGCAGGATTAGGCGGTTATTTGTGTTCTCACAAATGTTTAATCGCTGTTTCCGCGTGCGCAAAAATTTTTTAGGAGGGAACATAATGGCAGTACCAAAAATCACAGAAATGGAAGTTTGGCCGGTTGCTGGCAAAGATTGTATGGAATTGAATCTTAGCGGAGCCCACGCGCCTTTCTTCACGCGAAACATCACAATCCTTCACGCTGATAACGGTGCAATCGGAATCGGCGAAGTACCCGGCGGACAAAAAATTACAAAAGCTCTCGAAGATGTGAAACATTTGGTAGTTGGAACGAGCATAGCGGACTACAAACAGACCTTGACGCGCGTCAAACACTGGCTCGACGAAAACATAAAAGACGACGTTCGCGGCCTTCAAACTTTCGATCTTAGAACGGGAGTTCATGTCCTTACAGCGATTGAAGCGCCTTGCTTGGATTTACTTGGGAAATATCTCGATGTACCGGCCGCGGCTTTAATGGGCGACGGGATTCAGCGCGATAAGGTCAGATTTTTAAGTTACCTGTTCTATGTTGGTGACAGAAAGAAAACAGACCTTCCCTACGATTCCGAACCTGATTCGCCTTGTGATTGGTATCGTCTGCGACATGAAGAGGCCCTCACGCCTGAAAAAATCGTTGCGTTAGCTAAAGCCACGCACGAGAAATACGGCTTTGAAGATTTCAAATTAAAAGGCGGAGTTCTTGCACCTAAAGAAGAATTGAAAGCTGTACAGGCTATAAAGGCTGCGTTCCCTGATGCACGCGTGGACCTTGACCCCAACGGCTGTTGGAGCTTAAAGGAAGCCCTCGAAATTGCACCGGAACTTAAAAAAGTTCTTGCATATTGCGAAGACCCTTGCGGTGCTGAAGGCGGTTTCTCAGGACGTGAGATTATGGCTGAATTTAAGCGCGAATCAGGAATGCCGACAGCTACAAACATGATTAACACAGATTGGCGTCAAATGTGCCATTGTATAGCGTTGAGAAGCGTCGATATTCCGCTTGCTGACCCGCATTTCTGGACTATGAACGGCTCTGTTCGCGTCGGTCAACTTTGCAACGATTTCGGAATGATGTGGGGCTGCCATTCAAATAACCACTTCGATATTTCGCTCGCTATGGTTGTTCAGTGCGCTGCCGCGATTCCGGGCAAGATGAACGGTATCGACACACATTGGATTTGGCAAGAAGGTCTTGAGCGTCTTACTGTGAAGCCGATGGAGATAGTCGGCGGCTGTATCGACCTTCCGAAGGTTGGCGGTCTTGGTGTTGAAATCGACATGGAACAAGTAAAGAAGGCAAACAAGATTTATATGGAAAATTGCCTCGGCGCAAGAGATGACGCTAAAGGTATGCAGTATCTAATTCCGGGCTGGAAATTTGATAACAAAAAACCCTGCTTGGTAAGATAAGATAAAAACTCAAAAGGAGAATTTCAAAATGAAAGTTGGATTTATTGGTTTAGGTATCATGGGCCGTCCCATGGCAAAGAACGTTCGCAAGGCCGGTTATGACCTTATTGTAAACACTCTCGAACAAAAAACAATCGACGAGTTCGTAGCGTTGGGTGCTGAAAGTGCAAAAAGCGCTGCCGAAATCGCTTCAAAGGTTGATGTAATCATTACTATGCTTCCTAATTCGCCGCAAGTTCGCGATGTGTGTCTTGGCAAGGGCGGCATAATCGAGACTGCAACTGATAAAACTGTCGTAATCGATATGTCTTCGATTGACCCCGTGGCATCAAAAGAAATTTCGGCAGAGCTTGCGAAAAAAGGCATTGAAATGCTTGACTGCCCAGTTTCCGGCGGAGAGCCGAAGGCCATTGATGGTACACTTTCCGTTATGTGCGGCGGCAAAAAAGAAGTTTGGGAAAAGTATTATGACCTTCTTAAAACCATGGCCGGTTCTGTCGTTTACGTAGGCCCTATCGGCTCTGGCAACGTCGCTAAGCTCGCTAATCAGATGATCGTTGCTTGCAACATTGGCGCAGTAGCTGAAGCGTTGACGTTTGCAAAGAAAGCTGGAACTGACCCCGAACTTGTATATCAAGCTATTCGCGGCGGTCTCGCTGGTTCAACGGTTTTGGACGCAAAAGCCCCGATGATGCTCGCAGGAAATTACAAGCCCGGCTTCAGAATCGATCTTCACATTAAAGACCTTACAAACGCTCTTAACGCCGCTCACGCAATCAATATGCCGGTCCCGATGACTGCTCAATTAATGGAAGTAATGCAGGAACTTAAAAACCACGGTGAGGGCGCTAACGACCACAGCGACATTGTAAAATACTACGAGCGCATGACTGGAACTTCAATCGTAAAATAAAAATCAGAATTTAAGTCACGGAGCTTAATTCCGTGGCTTTATTTTTAGGAAAGGATCCCAAAAATGAAAACAGATTACATAAAAGGCGTAATCGTTCCAATAATCACACCAATCGACGAGAACGAAAAAATTAATGAGGCTGAATTAAGAAATCAAGTTGACTACATCATTAACGGCGGGTTGCATGGAATTTTGGCTTTCGGTTCAAACGGCGAGTTTTACCAGATTGAAGAAGACGAAATGGAACGCGGTCTTTCAATCATGGTAGATCAGGCTGCTGGACGCGTTCCAGTCTATTTCGGAATGGGCGCGATAAATACCCGAAAATGCATCAGGCTCGCTCAAATGGCCGTCAAGCATGGCGTCGGAGGCGTTTCAATTCTTCAACCGATGTTCTTAAAGCCTAATCAAGAAGAATTATTTTTGCACTTTAAGACGATCGCCGAAGCCGTTCCAGAAACTCCAGTTTTGATTTACAACAACCCTGGCCGCGTTGGCTATGGTCTGACGGCGGATTTAATTGACAGACTCGCTCACGAAGTTCCGAATATCGTAGGACTGAAAGACACTTCCGGCGACATCACATTAACCGAAGAATGCGTGCGAAGGACTCGCGACACTGATTTTCACGTTTTCGGCGGCAAAGACACTTTGCTTTATGCAAGTTTATGCGTCGGAGCTGTGGGCGGCGTTTGCACTGCGGGGAACTTCATGCCCGAATTAATCGGCGCAGTTTATGAAAAGTATATCGCGGGCGACTTGAAAAGCTCACTCGAAGCGCAGTTCAAACTTAATCCCGTCCGGCTTGCTATGGATCGTGTACCGTTCCCGAACGCTGCAAAGGACATGGCGATTTTACGCGGGAGAAACGTCGGCGTTCCTTATCGTCCGAGCCTTCCTACAACAAAAGAATCAGAACTTGAATACATGAAAAAAGTTATGACGGAAGCAGGCTTGCTTTAAGAAAGATTTTTTTGAATCCAGAAGTTAAAAAGTGAGGAGCTTTTTCATTCCTCACTTTTTTTAATATCGCTTCTTACGCGTTTCGAGAGCAGTTTCTATCCAGTATAATAAAACAAAAAACTGGAGGAAAAATTTTGAATCTTAAATTAAGACCTGAAGAGCGCGCCGCGTTAAACCTTCGTAGCCTGTATGAATCGCGCGGCTATTCTTTTTATCGAATGAGCAGGTTTGAAGAATATGATTTCTATGCTGACAAAAAAGATTTTCTAACTTCAAAAAGTATTCTGACGTTCACGGACATTAACGGCAAATTAATGGCGCTGCGCCCGGACGTTACACTCTCGATAATAAAACATATAAAAAATTCTGAAGGCGTTCAAAAATTTTATTATGATGAAAAAGTTTATCGCGTTCCCAAAAACGCAGACTCGTTCCGCGAAATCTCTCAAGCCGGGATCGAATGCGTCGGTGAACTTTCAAGCAAAGATGTTTGTGAAGTTCTTGAGCTTGCGCTGGAAAGTCTTCGCGCCATAGCCGGAGGCCGAAAATTTATTCTTGATGTCGCTCACGCGGGAATAGTCGCGACGCTCTTGGCGGGAGCAGCCGATGAGCCTAATAAATCTGAAATTTTGAAGTGTATCGCCGCAAAAAATATTCACGGATTAAAAAATCTCAACGCGCCTGAAAAAATTATAAATTTAGTTCAGAGCGGCGGATTTGAAAATTTTTCTGACGAACTCATAAACACAATCGAAAATCATAAAGATGAAATTAAAGTTGATTATTCGGCGGTCAATAATCTTAATTATTACAACGGAATTGTCTTCCGCGGTTTCATTGAAGGAATCCCGGAGAGCATTTTATCGGGCGGCCAATATGACGGACTATTGAAACTCATGGGCAAAAAAAATTCCCGTGCCGTGGGCTTCGCTGTATATCTTGATGAAATCAGAGGTGATGAAAATGATTAATATCGCGCTCCCTAAGGGAAGACTTGGCGAGAAAGTTTATAAATTGTTCGCGGCGGCAGGCTACGAATTTCCGGGAATGCTCGACAATAACCGCAGGCTCGTTTTTGAAAATGAAAAACTCAACATGCGCTGCTTCTGGGTGAAACCTTTCGATGTTCCTGTGTATGTTGAACGCGGAACAGCCGATATAGGCGCAGCCGGTAAAGATATTTTATTAGAAAGAAGCCCGGACGTTTACGAACTCGCAGACCTAAAAGCGGGATTTTGTCGAATGGCCGTGGCTGCAAAAAATGATTTCATCGACGAGCCCGAAAAAATTTTGCGCGTTGCTACGGAATTTCCGAATATAGCACAAAATTATTATTTTAGTCTCGGTCGCGAGATTGATATTATTACGCTGCGAGGCTCTCTTGAACTTGCTCCGGTGCTCGGGCTTTCTGATGTAATTGTCGATATTGTCGAAACCGGAACGACTTTGCGCGAAAATAATTTGAGCGTGATAAACTTCATAGCCGATTTAAGCGCGCGTTTAATCGCGAACAAGTCCGCCTATAAATTTAAAGGCGAAGAAATTAATAAAATTATTTCGGAGATTTCAAAATGATAAAGATAATCAGCGCAAAAAATTTTTCATACACTCACGCAAACGAAGCCGCTGCGGACGTCAGTGCCACAGTCAAAGCGATTCTTGAAGACGTTAAAGCCAATGGCGACGAAGCAATTATTAAGTATGAAAAAAAATTTGATAATGTCGAATTAAATTCTCTCGAAGTCAGTGACGCAGAGAAAGCCGAAGCAATAAAAGCCTCCGGCGAAGACTTCATAAAAATTCTTGAGCGTGCCGCAAAAAATATTTGTGAATTTCATTCTAAGCAAGTCCGTAACGGTTTCATGTTTTCTAATTCCGACGGCGTGATTTTGGGACAAAGAATAATCCCGCTTGAAAGAGTCGGTCTTTACGTCCCAGGCGGTACGGCGTCTTATCCGTCGAGCGTCTTAATGAATGCTATCCCGGCAAAAATCGCGGGCTGTAAAGAAATTTTTATCGCGACACCTCCGACAATTCGCCCTGAGATAATCGCCGCAGCAGAAGTCGCAGGCGTAACAAAAATTTTTAAAATGGGAGGCGCTCAAGCCGTTGCGGCCTTCGCGTATGGCACTCAAAGCGTCCCGCGAGTCGATAAGATTACAGGGCCGGGAAATATTTTTGTGGCCGAAGCAAAGCGTCAAGTTTTCGGGCAAGTTTCAATAGATATGATCGCCGGGCCGAGCGAAATTTTAATAATTGCTGATGAAAATAATAATCCTGCGTTCATTGCGGCGGATATGTTGGCGCAGGCCGAACACGATAAACTAGCGAGCGCGATTTTAATCACGGATTCAGAAAATTTTGCGGCCGAGGTCGCTCGTGAAATTGAAAATCAACTTGAAAAACTTTCCCGCCGTGAAATCGCTCGTGCTTCGATAGACACGAACGGGAAAATAATTTTGGTCGAAAATCTCAACGACGCGATAAAAATTTCAAATGAAATTGCGCCGGAGCATCTTGAAATTTGCGTCGATAATCCGTTTGAATGGCTCACGGAAGGCAAAATTAAAAATGCGGGTTCAGTTTTTCTTGGAAGAAATTCGCCCGAAGCATTGGGAGATTATTTTGCCGGCCCTAATCACACGTTGCCGACAATGGGGACAGCAAGATTTTCAAGCCCGTTGTCCGTCGATGACTTTGTGAAGAAGTCGCAATATATTTATTACACTCGCGACGCTCTTGGCCTAGTGTCTGATGACATTGCAAAATTTGCACAATCTGAAGGCCTTACGGGCCACGCAAACAGCGTTTTAATTCGCAAGTAAATTAATTTTGAGTGTCATTCTTTCTGTTAAGTCACCGCGGCGATACGAATAACACTCCGGATTTTCAAAAGTATCAACGCCGGAAGAAATAATATTTTTTTCGGCGAGTCCGCTTTTTCTCAACTGCCATTTTATTTGTCCCGCAATTCCGAAATAAGCTTTTCCTTCCTCTTTAACAGCTCGAAAATTTTCCCCTTTGAATGCAAGTAGGCCTTTCAGCGTCCACGGGTCTTTATAGAGATTGCGAACGTAATTTTCAAGGCCGATAGCCGGGCCTATCCATGCGTGAAGTGTTTCGGGCGCTTCGTCAAAAAGTTCTACGCCTTTAGCCGCGATATTAAGTGTCGTGCCTTTGAAGCCCGAATGAAGAATCATAGCCGAGTCTTTGCCCCAAATTAAAACAGGAGCGCAATCTGCAAATCTCAAAGTAGCTTCAACGTTAGGAATTTTTAAAAACACTCCGTCAGCTTCAGGTTGTTCAGGCGCGGCAAACTCATTCACGTTTTCTTCGTTGATAATTAAAATTTTGTCCTCGTGAACTTGCGAAGGCGAAATCCTAGGCCAAGAACTCGCCGGGACTTCCTCATCTCTCATAAAAAATTCTGCGCGCAAAAATTCCGGCGTCGGAATTGTAATCATAAAATTATCTCCTTGAAAAAAATTTTTTTATATTATATTCGCGAATTGCCTTTTGATTTTCTCGGTGATATATTTCTCAAAATTTTTCAGAAAATTTTTGTTTATGATAAATTTGAAAGAAGGAATTAAATTTCATGAATGGATTAACACTCGTGGGAATTGCCATAATCGTTCTTGTGCTTGCATATCTTCTTTACGGTCGTTGGCTTGCGAAGACGTGGGGAATCGATCCTCTGGCGAAGACCCCGGCGGTCAGGCTCGAAGACGGTCAGGACTACGCGCCCGCTTCGCGTTTCACAGTTTTCTCGCATCAGTTTAACTCAATCACCGGCGCAGGCCCTGTAACAGGTCCGATAATCGCGGCTATGTTCGGTTGGCTTCCTGCGTTTCTGTGGCTGTTAATCGGCGGAGTTTTCTTCGGAGCTGTGCAAGACTTCACGGCCCTTTATGCGTCAGTCAAGAACGACGGGAAGTCTATGGGCCTATTAATTGAACAGTACATCGGCAAGACCGGACGAAAATTATTTTTGTTATTCTGCTGGCTGTTCACGCTTTTAGTAATTGCGGCATTTGCTGATATTCTCGCAGGAACTTTCAACGGCTTCACGAAAGACGGCGGACAAAACGTTCCAGGCGCAGCAGCGGCTTCAATTTCAATGATTTATATTTTTGCGGCAATGGCATTCGGATTTTTCATGCGCTACAAGTCCGGCGAAATGAAAAAATTTATACTCGGTGCTGTTGTTGTCGTTTTGATTTTGTGGGCCGGAATTAAAAATCCTTTGTTCTATGACGCTGCAACGTGGCGTTATGTCGTCTTCGCATATTGCTTCATAGCGTCGGTGCTTCCTATGTGGCTCTTGAAACAGCCCCGCGACTATTTGAGCGTCTTTCTTCTTTTGGGAATGATTTTAGGCGGTGCTGTCGGAATTATAATCGCTAATCCTACAATCGAGATGCCTGCGGTCATGGGCTGGACAGTCAAAAATCAACCTTTGTTCCCGATTTTGTTCATCACGATCGCTTGCGGAGCCGTGTCAGGATTTCATAGCCTTGTGTCGTCGGGGACGTCCTCAAAATCAATTTCAAACGAGCGCGATATGCTTCCCGTGGGCTACGGTGCAATGTTAGTTGAAACTCTTCTCGGCGTCGTTGCGTTAGTGATTGCGTGCTCGGCTTCTTCAAGCGGTGGACTTCCGACGGGAACGCCGTTCCAAATTTTCGGCAGCGCTATCGGAGGATTCTTTACGATGTTCGGACTTCCGGCGAATGTATCGACTTGCGTAATAATGATGTGCGTTTCTGCTCTCGCCATGACGACTATCGACGCCGTAACACGCATTGGCCGAATGTCTTTGCAAGAATTTTTTGTTTCTTCAAAAGATGAAGAAGCCGGATTTATTGTGAAGTTCATAACTAACACTTACGTATCGACGATAATCACTCTCGCGCTTGCATATGCTCTTTGCTTGGCGGGTTATGCTAGTATCTGGCCGCTGTTTGGTTCCGCTAATCAGCTTCTTTCTGCGTTAGTCCTGACGGCGTTAGCGGTGTTCCTTCGCGTTACTAATCGTAAGGGCTGGATGTTGTATATCCCGATGACATTTATGTTTGTCGTAACGATGTCAGCATTATTAATCAGCGTTTACAACATAATAAAAAAACTTTCCGCCGGCAATTTTGTTTTCATGGTGGACGGATTACAATTAATAATCGCGGTTGCGTTGATGACGTTAGCTGTGCTTGTTGTCTTCAACTGCTACAAGAAACTCGTGAAAAAGAATTAAGGAAGAAAAATTTAACTCCCGGCTCGCAACCGGGAGATTTTTTTATTTTTTATAAAAGCGTGGAAATTATTTTTATATCGACGAATCTTATTAAGACCCCGGCTAATAGTCCCGTGAGTACAGCACCGGCACTCAATAATAAAAGCGGGATTTTCATGTTCCAAGATAACTTTATCTTGAAAACTCGCGAATAATTAAAATCGTCGCCGGGGAAAAACGAATCCGTAACGATCGGCAGCAAATACCCGGCCGTCAGCAGCGCGCTTATCATTAAAATTATTACTCCCGCAATTCCCAGACCGCCAAGCCCTAACGCCCCCGAAGCCATGTACCACTTCGCAACAAAGCCGCCAGTAATCGGAAGTCCGATTAACGACAATGACGCAAGCGCAAAACATGTCATCGTAATCGGAAGTTCTTTGCCAACGCCGCGCAGCTGATCCGCGTAGTGATAGTTTGCTCCCTCAAGCGTGAAGTAAATCACAACTCCCGCGCTTAAAAACAAACAGCTCTTGGCCATCGAGTGAGCCGCAATTTGTAAAATCGCTCCTTTAATTCCGTCGGTGTTCAGCAACATCATAGCGAAGACCACGTAAGACACCTGACTAACTGAAGACCACGCTATACGTTTCTTCAAGTGTTTCTCGACGTAAGCCATCATAGAGCCTGTGAAGATTGTCAGCAATGCCATCGACAATATAGCCGTCTGTACCCAAGTGCCGCGAAGGAAATCATCGCCGACAACGTAATAAATCACTCTGAACATCGCGATAACTCCGGCCTTCGTGATTAAACCTGAAAGAACTGCGCTTGCCGGTGTCGGTGCTACGGGGTGAGCAGTCGGCAACCACGCATGAAGCGGAACAAGTCCGGCCTTTGCCCCGAAGCCTACGAGCGTCAAGAACGTGATAATTAAAATCATTCCTTCGCTCTTCTCGGCTGTGATTCGCGCCATGTCAAGAACTCCGCCGGGCGTGAAATCCATCGAAACTCCATAGACCTGAAAGAAAAAGAATCCTCCAAGAGCCAATGCCGCGCCCGTCAGCGAATATAGCAAATATGAAACTGTCGCGCGAATCGCTTCACGCTGCTGTGAGTGCATGACTAAAGGCAACGTCATGAAAGTCATGAGTTCGTAAAACAGATACAGCGTCAACAAATTCCCGGCACAAGCAACGCCGATTAAAATTCCAAACGTCGAGAGAAAGAACGCGTAAAACCTATCGACCGGCGGACGACGTTTCAAATATTCAAACGCGTATAAAGTAACTAAAGGCCATATGAACGCTACGAGGCACGAGAACGCCCGCGCAGGATAATCGAATCGAAACGCGATTGAAAGATTTTCTGTAACTCGCCACAGCGTGATTAATTCTTCGTGGGTCATGAAGGCCGCGAAAAAAGTTATTATTGAAGTCGCGAACGTCATTACGCCGACGTAAACATGTCTATCTTCAAAAATCGGACGCGAGAAGAGCGCAAAGCCCGTTACAATCGGAAATAAAACCGGCATTAAAGTCATTATCGTGTTACTTGTCATTGTAAAACGTTCACTCCTCTCGTGATTAATCTAAGCAGCGGCATACAGAATAAGCCTAAATAAAAATTCAAACTTAAAAACACAAACATCGAAAATTTATATAAAGTCGTCGGCTCCGGCGCGGTGATTTTATTTTGAGCGTTCTTGTTTTTTGTCAACACGACTATAACCGCAGGGACATAATACAAAGCGTTTAACACCGAACTCGTAGCGAGCGTAGCCAATGACCAAACTATAAACGGGTGATCGAATGACGCCATCGTCAAACTTAATTTTGAAGCGAAACCCGCAAATGCCGGTATGCCCATCATCGAAAACGCTCCTGCGATTAATCCAAGGCCGGCCCAACGATTTATATAAAATGTTCCCATGAGTTCGTGAAGATTTTTTTTATGTCCAGCGACTGCGCTAAGTCCTCCCGCGGCCGTGAAGAGCATCGGCTTGACACAAGCATGAATGATAATATGAAGGCAAGCTGCGGCAACTCCTGCGACAGTGTTTAATCCGACGCCTAAGAAAATATAACCGACTTGCGCGACGCTCGACCACGCAATCATTCTTTTAATATTCGTTTGTCGAAGCGCATGAACGGACCCCATAATCATTGCGACAAGTCCAAAAATAAAAATCGCCGTGTCCATTCGCAAATAATGAATTACATCAAGGCCGAAGACACGATAAAAAATTTTTATAATCGTGAATATATGTCCTTTTAAGACAAGCCCGGATAAAATTGCGCTCGAAGCGTTTGTTGAAGTTCCGTGAGCGTCAGGCAGCCACGACGCAAAAGGATAAAGCGCGCTCTTGATACCAAGTCCGACGGTGATTAACGCAAGTGCGACAGTCAGCGGCATTGTATATTCTTTCGTAACCATTAAGACTTGAATAGCTCCGTGCATGTTCTGCATTAATAAATGGCCCGTTAAATCGTAAAGCAGACATATAGCAATCATCACCAAGCCCGAACCTACGAGGCTCATAATTAAATAACGAATCGCCGCGCGTGTCGTCCCTGCTCCTTCTTTGACTGCGACAATCGCACAGGCCGCTATTGTGTTAATCTCAATGAAAACGTAAGCCGTGAATAAATCGTTTGTATACGTCAAGGCCAAGAGCGAAGCCATTAATAAATTCACGAGCACGCAAAAAATTTGTCTTCGGTTAGGCGCAATGTCTTCGGCGGTCGATGAAAAATTTCCCGTCAACGAGAGCAGCATAGCCACGCAGAAGAACAAAGCTAGAATTGCCTCAAGAGGCCCGGCGCGAAGTTCGTTGCCCCACGGCGCAGGAAAATGTCCCATCGAGAAATTAAATGCTAAACTTTGGCCGCCGTTCGTCAATGCGTAAAGAAGATACGCTGATAAAATCGCGACAAGTCCGATGACGCAGCAAGAAAATTTTTCGTTGAAGCGATTTTTTTTCGGCAAAAGAGGCGTTACGATTGCGGTTATCATTAATAAAAAGATACTCGCGAATGGAATATTAAAAGCAAAAATATTAATCATGATGCTAAAACGTCCTCCTCGGCCTTCTCGATTGTTGTTTCAAGTTCGACTTGCTCTTCTGTCATCTTCATTAAGGCTTCGTCGATGTTCAATGTCCCGTAATATTCGTAGAGTTTCAAAGCTAACGCCAACGAGAATGCCGTAACGCTGACGCTAACGACAATGCCCGTTAAAACAAGACCGGCGGGGACAGGATTGACGTATAAATCCGAAGAGTTTAACCAGCCGCCCGAACCGTTAGAAATTAAAATTGGCGCGGCGCGTCCTTCAACAAAACCTTTAGCCGCAAGGAACAAATATACAGCCGTGTCCATGATATTAAGACCGATGATTTTTTTTATTAAGTTCCGCTGTAATAATAAATTCGTCATTCCGATCCCGAACAAAATCACGGCGACAGCTTCATAATGATTCAAAAATAATTTTCCAAGCATGATTTATAAATCTCCTTTGCTGAAAAGAGAATAGAACGTGTAAAGCGTCCCAGCCACGATCAGTCCGACGCATATATTAAGCGGAAGAATTAATCCGGCACTGAAAATATTTCCGATTGTGCCTTTAGGAATGATTGAATGAAAATGATTTGCGCCTGTGAAGAATGAATATCCCTTTGAAAGTGCATAAATCATCAAAGCCGTTGAGCTTGAAACGATGAAAGTACGCTCGTTATAAAATTCGTGAACTCGTTCGGGGCCGTAAGCGTTCGACGCTAAAATTAAAGCCGTGCTCAAAATCGCTCCGCCCGAAAATCCGCCGCCGGGTGTCAAATGTCCGTTAATAACGACAACGCAGCCCATCATTAAAATAGCCGGGATTGATAGCGACGCTACGCCTCGCAAAATTGGCTCATCTAATGAAGGCGGGCCACGTTGCAAAAAATTTCGGCTCGTCGTTTCAGATTTTAACGAAGGCGATTTGTTGAGTTTGTTGCGCCGCGAAGCTCCCAAAATCATTAAGACACTTACGGCAGCTGTGAACAAGACCGCGGATTCTCCGAACGTATCGAAAGCGCGATAATCTAAAATCAAACCTGCGACAATATTTTGAGCGCCTGTTTCGTGTCCTCCGTGTTCGACGTAACGGCGAATGACTTCATTATTTGCGGGATTTCGTTCATGACCAAACGGCGGAAGCTCTGCGACAGTTGCCAACAAAAGACAAACTATCACTACGCACGTTAAGATGCTCAAGCCCGAATATAAAATTGAAAATATATGAAGGCCGTGAATTTCGAGCCATTGTTCATAACGTTCTTTTATCGTGGCTTCATGAAAACGCGAATATTTATCTTGCGGCTTTTGAGTGAATGGTAAATCGGGTGGAGGGTCTGGCGGGATAACTTCGTTCTCTGGGCGTGGGCCGTTGCCAAGAACCCAATTAAAAAAATTTTTCCAGATGTTTTTTAATTCTTCGTGCAAAATTATGAAACTCCTTTCTTAATTTTTATTTTGATTTTCTTTCTCATGTCCTATCTGGCCGATTTTTCGCAACGCTAGAAAGAACAGCACGCTCGTAACTCCTGCTCCGACTGCGGCTTCTGTGATTGCCAAATCCGGAGAACGCAGCAGCACCCATATAACCGCCATCACGAGGCTATAATTCATGAAAATTATTACGGAGTTCAAAAGATTTTTTGAAATTGAAACGGCGATCGCGCACACGATTAAAAAAATTAAAAGCAGCCATTCAATGATTATCATTTTTAATTTCGTCTCCTTCGGATTGAGTCAGGTCGATTGAATCGCAAATTAAACTTAAAGACGGATTCGTCATGACTTCGGCGCGGGCGATTAAATGACTTGCAACGGGATTACAAAGCCACAAAAATACAATCACTAAAAATAATTTTAGCGAGAAAACCGTGGGGCCCGAAAAAATTATTAATCCCGTGAGCACAAGCAACGCGCCCATTGTGTCGCACTTAGACGCTACGTGAATCCTGTTTAACATCGTCGAAAATCGAAATATCCCAACGACTGTTATCCCCAACGTGAACAGCCCCGCGACTATAAAAGCTCCTGCAATTAACACGCGAATCATTTTTCATTTTCCTCCTTGTGTTCAATAACCGAACGCCCAAGCACAACCACCGAAAGGAAATTTATAATCGCGTAGATTAAACATATATCCGCAAGATAATCATTTCCGATTATCACAGACAGAATCGCAATTAATAAAATTATTTCCGTGCCGGTTATGCTCGCTGCGATTATCCTGTCCGAAAAACGAGGGCCAAGCGCCGCACGCATTAGACAAATAAAAATCGTCGCTGATAAATATATCGCCGCTCCTACAAGCAAAAATTTTTGAATCGCGTTTACGTCAGGCATTTATTTTTCTCTCCATTCGTTTTAATAATCGCTCGAACATCGAGCCGCGTAAGCCGTCAGCTATATCTCTGTTCAAAGCGTGAACTAAAAACTCATTGCCTTCAAGCGAAACTGTAATCGTCCCCGGCGTCAGCGTTATCGAATTTGCAAGCGCCACTCGCGCCGCGTGAGTTTTCAACGGTGAATTAAATCTCACTAGACACGGCTCGACTTTAATTTCGTGAGCAAGGACTAATTTTGAAATTAAAAAATTAGCTCTGATGATTTCAATGAGAAGAACAACCGCATAAATTAAAGCGTCTGGAAGAAGTTTGAGAAATTTTAAGAACGTCGCGCCGGTCAATCTGATTTTCAAAATTTTTTTCACAAAGACGTCAAGCAAAATTGAAATCACAAGTCCGACGCTTAAAACTTCGAGCGTAACTCTACCATTAAATATTACCCATAATAAAAAGTATATGAGGATCACCTGCTGGCCCCCTTACGTCAAGATTTGAATTTTTGGATTTGAAAGATGATTTTAATTTTAGCATATGGCGATATAAAATTTATTTTATAAATTCAGAAGGGAGATTTATTTTTTAATGAGCAAAATTAAATTTAATGATAATTGCGTTCACGTCGTATTTTTGGGACTGCCTAACGTCCCAGGAATCGCAGCAGAAATTTTCAAATGTCTTTCGTCGCATGCTGTCGATGTCAGCATGGTTACGCAAAACACAATGAGGGGCGGGCGTTCGGACCTTGCATTTTTAATAAGAAAGGATCGCCTTGATGAAATGATACCCGTATGTCGAGAAGTCGCTGAACGTGTCGGCGGTCAGGGCGTTTCATTCGCGACTGAAGTAGCGGCTATCACGGTCGGACTTGAAGCACCATCGGCGGCAGATACGCTCGCGAAAATTTTTTCGACGTTGGCTTCAGTGGGAGCGAACATTGAAATCATAAACTCGACTTCAGAAAGCGCGATTTGCATCGTGAGTTTGACGAAGGCCAAAGAAGGACTTGAAGCTTTGAAGAAAGTTTTTGAAAATTAACTTCGTGATTTTACGCTTTTAGTTTTTTATAAAATCCGTATAATATTTTCAAAATTTTTATTTTGGCGATTAAGAAAGGGAAGAAAGATTATGGCATGGATAGAAGCTCATCAAGAATTACCAAGACACCCAAAAACAAAACGCTTTGCGCGAATGTTAAAAATTTCAATTCCACAAGCAGTGGGACATTTATTTATGTTCTGGTGGTGGGCTTTGGACTATGCCGAGAACGGGGACTTATCACGCTATGATGCTTACGATTTAGCTGACGCTGCACAATGGGAAGGAGATCCCGAAGAATTTTTGAACGCGATGATTGAATGCGGTCCGGGAGATTCATACGGATTTATTGAAAAAAATGACTCCGGATTATTTGTGCACGATTGGGAATTTTATAGCGGGCGTCTCGTCGAAAAAAGAGAAAAAAATCGTCAACGTCAAGCACAAGGACGCAAAAATAAAACTGCGAAAAATCTTGAAACAACTGAATCCACAAAGACAAAAAATAAAAAGAAATCTGTCACGCGTGACAAGCGTGTGACAAAACGAAATGTCACGCGTGAGTCACAGGGCTACAGAACACAACAGAACACAACAGAACACAACACAACAAGACAGGACACAACACAACAGCAGCCCCCCCTTTCCCCCACCCCCCGCCCTAAAGCAGCAGCGGTGGCAAAGGCGGTTACCCTCGCAGAAATCGTGA